>JBHRQF010000001.1:0-26246 GCA_042645325.1 Campylobacter sp.
ACAACAAATGCGGTTAATATTTAAAAACTTCAAATTCTATTTGGGATTTGATTGAAAATTATTTCAATCAAAATTCACGTATATATTTAGTAAAGTTTTTATGTTTAAATTTTAAATTTAACCAACCTATACGTCGGATCAAACCTAAACGCGAGCAAATTTTGTAAAATCCCAAAAAGGCACATAAAAGTAACGAAGCTGCTACCGCCGTAACTATAAAAAGGTAGCGGAATGCCCACTACCGGCGCAAAGCCGATCGTCATCATGATATTTATACTCACGTAAATAAAGATAAGTATCCCGATCCCGGACGCCATCGTCTGAGTGAAATAATCATCCTTTAGCCCGTAGTTTAGGCTAAGCAAATGGGCTATCAGCGCTCCGTAAAAGCTAAGTAGCGCAAGCCCTCCGTAAAATCCGTATCGCTCGATCGTGTATGCAAAAATAAAATCGCTAGTAGAAATCGGCAAAAATTTAAAGTGCGTCTGCGTCGCCTCGTCTTTTGGCTTGCCCTTTAGTCCGCCGCTGCCGATAGCGATGATGCTCTGGCGCACGTGGTAGTTGGACTCTTCGCTTAAAAAATCGGTAATGCGCTTTTTTTGATAATCGTGCAAATTTTCGTAGATCACGGGCGCCGAGAATAAAACTCCCGCAAATATTACGACCCAAATTTTTTTATTTACACCGATGATAAAAAGTACGGCATAGCCCACGATGAGTAGTATCAGTGCAGTGCCAAGATCGGGCTCTTTTAAAATCAGGACGAAAGGCAAAAGGATATAAAGGCTAAGGCGTAAAAAGTCCTTAAGACCGTAGCCGTTTTCCTCTGGCGGGCGTTGTTTAATGAGGTAGCCTAGCATCAAAAGAAGTGCCGGTTTCATGATTTCAGAGGGCTGAAGCGTAAAGTGGATAAAGGGGAACTCGAGCCATCTTTTTGCGCCCAGTTTACTCGTACCGAACAAATCTACGCTAATAAGCAAAACGATGCAAATCCAATAAAATAGCGGTATGAGCCAGGCGATCTTGCGAATAGGAAGCAAAAAGAAAAACAAAAACAATGCTAGACCGACGCCAAAATATACAAGCTGCTTGCCGGCTAGGATAGAATTTGCCTCAGAAACCAAAATGTATGATAAAATAATAATAGGAAGTATCAAAAATGGTTGAACGAAGTCAAAATGGGTTAAAATTCGCCTATCGAGTCTTATCAAAAATTTGCCTTTTTTGAGCGATTATAGCATTTTAAAGGAAACAAATCTAAAAATGACGGAAAAAGAGATCAAAATTTTAGATGATACGCAGACGAGGGCGGATGCGTTTTTGGCGACCGAGCTAAACGTCGCTAGAAACCAAGCGCTAAATTTGATAAAAAGCGGGTTGGTTAGCCTAAACGGCAAGCCGCTAAATAAGCCATCAGCTAAGCTAAATTTGGGCGATGTTTTGAGGATCAAATTTGAGCAAAGCGAGCCTGATACGACTAAATTTGAAGCGGAATTTGAAGTGCCGATCATTTATGAGGACGAGGATTTGCTCGTGCTAAATAAACCGGCAAATTTAGTCGTTCATCCCGCCCCCAGCGTCAAGGAGCCTACGCTTGTGGACTGGCTGGGGGCAAAGGGATTTTTGCTATCAAATTTAAGCGGGCAAAGTAGGGCAGGCATCGTGCATAGGCTAGATAAGGGCACTAGCGGAGCTATCGTCGTAGCCAAAAATAACGCCGCTCACGCCGCGCTTTCAAATCAGCTAAGCGATAAAAGCATGGGGCGCATATATCTAGCGCTAACCGATCTGCCACTCAAGCAAAACTGCACCGTCGAGCGAGCTATCGGACGAAACCCCGCTAACCGCCTAAAAAAGGCGATAGTTTCAAGCGGCCGCGCGGCAAAAAGCGCCTTTGCGAATCTACTTTTCAGCGAATTTGACGGCCCCGTGCAGGGTAAAAACGCAGGCGTAAATTTGATCGCGGCAAAGCTTTTTACAGGCAGAACTCATCAGATCAGAGTGCATCTAGCTAGCCTAAACCGCCATATTTTGGGCGATGCTTTATACGGTTTTAAGAGCGAAAAGGATAAAATCGGCCGAGTAATGCTTCACGCCTACGGGCTGTATTTCACGCATCCGCGCACGGGCGGGCAAATGAGCTTCGTAGCGCCCGTCTGGGATGATTTTAGTGAAATTTTACTTAGCAAATTTAGCAAGGAGAATATAGATGAAAAGATTGATTTTATGGGGCTTAGCGAGCTCTTTAGCCATTGTGATGAGTGGATGTGTATCCTCTAGCGGCCCTGCGCAAGTAAACGCAAATTTGCCGACCGTCCAGAGCCTAAAAACCATCAGTGATATGACCGAAGTGGGCTTTGAGTGGACGCCGACCCCGACCTCAAACGTCGCAGGCTACTATCTATACCGCTCAAATCCGAACGAAAATAACGGCAAAATGAAGGTCGTAGCCGACATAAAAGACCGCTTTGCCAGCCACTACGTGGATGCAAATTTGGCTCCCGAGACGACATATACCTACGAGATGAGAACGTACAACGCGAGCAAGCAAATTTCAGGCCCCGGTATGATGGTTAGCGCCACGACTAAGGCGCTTATGGACTCCGTGCCTTTCGTTAGAGCGCTTACTAATTTGCCAGAGCGCGTGAAACTCATCTGGAGACCGCATCCAGACCTTCGTGTGGCATCTTATGTCATCGAAAAAGCCGATATAAATAAAGAAAACTGGAGGCAAATCGCCGAGGTAAAAGGCAGACTAAACGCCGAATATATTGATGACGACGTAAAGTCCGGCAGGGGCTATAAATATAGAGTTTTCGTAAAAACTACTAGCGGAACGATCTCAAAACCTAGCGAGATCGTGGACTCTACGACAAAGCAGCTACCAAGCGAAGTCGTAAATGCGCAAGCTACTCAAAACGTGCCTAAAAAGATTATTTTGACGTGGGACAGTGTGGCTAGCGACGACTTTGGCTACTACAAAATTTACAGCGCGTCAAGCAAATATATGCCCTACACTTATCTCGTGAAAACCACGTCAAACAGCTACGAGGATCTTATAAACGAAAACGGCGCGACTAGGTACTATAAAATCACTATCGTCGATAAAGACGGCCTAGAGTCTAAAAAGCCTAGCGAACCTATCATCGGTATGACGCTAGGTGCTATCGATGCGCCGGTCGTATCATCTATCGTGGCTGATAGTACGGCGGTTAAGCTCACGTGGAATGCCTCTGATAAGGCTAGAAGCTTTACCGTTATAAGAGACGGCGGCGGAAGTGAGCAGAAATTTACAAATATAACAGGCAATGAATTTGTTGATAATAGCGTTACTTACGGGCAAAAATATAGCTACAAAGTTATCGCCGTAGATGAATATGGCATTAGTTCCGACGCTTCTCAAAAAGCCGAGATAACCGTCGAATAATGCCCAATTTTATAGCTAAAAACGTAAATTTTACTCCAAAGGATTGCGGCGAGATAAGCTTTTTGTGGGAGGCTCACGGCAGACAGGGCGTTAGCCTCGTTTATACAAAAAGTTCTAGCGAGGAGTTTTTTATCACGCTAAAAAAGCGTGAAAACGACTGGGTAGTAAAGGGCGAAAAGCTAACCAAGCCTGCCAAAATAGGACTTTTGCAAAATGCTTTGGTTAAATTTAAAGAGCTTTACTGCGATCAAATTTTAAGCGAAGCCATCGCGGTAAAAAACACGCGCCTCACTCAAGAAGACTCGGCGATCTTTAGCGTAGGTGAGTTGCTCGAAAATTTAAATCAGAGCGAATTTGAGAGCAAATTTATTGAGATCGGATTTGGTTCGGGCAGGCACTTGCTATTTCAGGCGGAAAATAACCCAAACACGCTAGTTATCGGTATCGAGGTCTATAAACCATCGCTTGAGCAGGTCGCAAAGCTGGCAAAAGCTAAAAATCTAAACAACGTCATGCTCGTAAACTGCGACGCGAGACTGCTTTTGTCGCTTGTGGAGTCAAATTTTATAAATAAGATTTTCTTACATTTTCCCGTACCTTGGGATGATGCCCCTCATAGGCGCGTAGCCTCGGCTAAATTTGCCCTAGAGTGCGAGCGAACGCTAAAAGTGGGCGGCAAATTTGAGTTAAGAACCGATAGCCGCGAGTATGCAGACTTTACTTTGGCTCAAATTTTAGATCTAAGCGACGCCGACGTACAAATTTACAAAAACCGCGATCTAAAAGTAAGCAGCAAGTATGAAGACCGCTGGAAAAGGCATCAAAAAGATATTTACGACGTTATCTTTACCTGCGAAAAGCAAAGTGAGCCAAGAGTAGGCCAAGGTGAGCTAAAATTTGAAAACGGCTACGACGCGAGCAAGATTGTGGCTAAATTTAGCAACCAAACGATAAAAGAGGATGATTTTTTCTTGCATTTAGAGGAAAAATACGAAAAAAATGACGGTGAAATTTTAGTTCGCACGGCGTTTGGCGCATTTAACGCGCCCGAGCATTGCTATGTTTTGCTCGGCGAAAAAGGCGCGGAATATTTTATAAAAAAGCCGCTCGTTACGGCTGAAAATTTAAAGGCGCATCTTGCGTTGAAGGAGTATTTGGCGGATGCAAAAAATAATTAGCGCAAGCGGGCTTTGCCTAGGATACGAGGGCTGCGAAAAGCTCATAACGGATGCGAAATTCGACATTTACGCCAATGATTTCGTTTTTATCACCGGGCAAAGCGGTAGCGGCAAATCGACGCTTTTAAAATCTTTTTACGGCGAGATAAAGCCAAGTGCAGGCTCGCTAAACGTCTGCCTAACCGATATGATGAATCTAGGCGGACAAAATCTAGATAAACTAAGGCAGCGCATCGGCGTAGTTTTTCAAAACTACCGATTAATAAGCGAGTGGAATATCGAAAAAAACGTTATGCTGCCGCTAATGATAAAAGGCCTTAGCGCTAATGTTTGTAAAAATCAGGCGACCAAGTTGTTAAAGCACGTAAATTTGCTCCACAGAGCGCACAAGTACCCAAACGAGCTTAGCGGCGGAGAACAGCAGCGAGCGGCGATGGCTAGAGCGCTCGCGCATAATCCAAATTTGCTGCTTTGCGACGAGCCGACGGGTAGTCTTGATGAATACTCAAGCGACGTTATCTGGGGGCTTTTGCGCTCGGCAAAGGAGTTTTTGGGTACTTGCATCGTGGTGGTTACGCACAGGGTACCAAGCTCGCTAAGAGTGCCTTACAGACATCTTGTTATAGAAAACGGACGCCTATATGAAGTTCTTTAAAAATCACATAAGCACGATAATTCCGCTCGTGGCGCTGCTCGTAGGCATTCAGTTTATATTGCTAGTCGGGCGAGTGGTGGACGAGTACGAGTCCGTGATGAACAAAGACTATAGCATCATCATCGTAAGTCAAAACGAACTAAACGCTACCGACGTAAAGCCGCTCGTTTATACGTTTGAATCTCTCGAGCCGCTTAGCTCAAAGCCCGTGCTAGAGAAGCTTGCCAAGGACATTTCGTCTAAAAATATCGCCGTTTTGCAAAACGCGTTGCCTAAATTTTACTCGCTAAAGCTAAATGCCTTTCCAAGCACCCAATATATGCAAGAGATAAAGGATAAAATTTCAAAGATTAACGGCGTGAGCAGGGTTGAGACCTTTTCAAAAACGCATGATAAAATTTATAAAATCATGCAGCTGATTAAAAATATTTCGGCGATATTTTCGGGGCTAATCGGACTAATTGGGCTCATGCTCATCGCAAAACAGATGCGAATTTGGCTATACGAGCACAAAGAGCGTATCGAGATAATGACGCTACTGGGGGCTCCGTCGTGGCTAAAATCTGGCGCGTTATACAAAAACGCGCTGTTTGATTCGTTTATAGCGACCGTTTTGGTGGCGGTGTTTTATATTATTTTGCCGGATTTGCAGCCCGTTAAAGAAGTCGCTACCGACCTAAATATAAATTTGCCAGCGATAGATCTGTTTTACGAGGGCGGAGTACTGCTGGGCGTTTCGCTTGCGATTAGTTTTTTAGCCGTTTATCTCGTAACCAGAAAAGCAACGGCGATATGAGAAAAATTTACGTTTTGCTGGCCGCCATGATTTGCTTAAACGCAAGCACGGGCGAAAAGATAAAAAATCAAACGACCTATCTCGAGTCCTCAAAAGAGCTTGAAAAGCAGCTAAATAAAAAGCTCGACGACCTGGCCGGCGACATACTCGGCGGCGAAAAAAGCGTCAAGCAAACCGACGATAAGATGAAGGAGCTCATCGTCCAAATAGCGCAGCTGGAAAATAGCGCAAAAAGCGTTAGCGGCGAGCTTGACGAGCTAGTAAAGCAAAACAAAGACCTAACGCAAAGTCAAAAAAATATCCAAAAAAGTATCGTGCGTATCATCTCGGACGAGTTTTCTTTCGATCTCATAATGCCAAAAGAGTACGAGGAGGGCGTGGATAGCATCATCGCGACCGAGATCTTAAGCAAGCTAAACTCGGTACTAAAGGATGATTTTAACGAGCTAGCCAAGCAGTACGAAAGTACGCAAAATTTGATAAAAACCCAAAACGACAAGATAGACGGCATAAAGTCAAATTTAAAAACCTTTAAATTTAAGCAAGCCGAGCTCGTTTCCCTGCAAGATAAGCAGATGAAAACGCTGGCAAATTTAAAGCGGGATAAGGAAATTTATCAAAAGCAACTCTCGCGCCTACAAGCCCAACAAGAAGAGATCAGAAAGACTCTAGAAGAGCTAAAAATCGTCGCCAAAAGAGAGAGCGAGGAGGCCAAAAAAGCTCTGGCCGCACAAAAAGCGGCTGAGGCTAAAGCTCAAAATAATAATAAAAATAAAAAAGGCGAGGCCGCCGCAAGCGCGTCTGAGGGCGACGTAAAGCAGTTTGGCTCGAGCTATCAAACGAGTCTTGTTAAAAAATACAGCGGTGAAAAGACTATCGCGCCGCTTGACGGCTTTACAGTTAAACAAAATTTCGGCAACTATGTAGATCCCATCTATAACATCAAAATTTTTAACGAATCGGTCGTGCTTAGCGCAAATTCGGCCGATGCGAAGGTAAAGAGCGTATTTAACGGCAAAGTGGTCTTTGCTAAAGAAACTGCGATGCTAGATAAAGTAGTCATCATCGAAAATCCAAACGGCATCCACACGATCTACGCGCACCTTAGCCAGATCGCCCCTACCGTAAAAGTTGGAGCAAAAGTGCAAAAAGGCTACGTCATCGGCCGCGTGCAGCGAGATCTAACCTTTGAAGTTACGCAGAAAAACTACCACATAGACCCCCTCGAGCTAATCAGCCTAAAATAGCACCTGCACGCCGAGATTAGCAAAATTTAAAGCAAATTTAGCTAAAATCCGAAAATTTAAGGAGATGAAAAATGGAGCGAAAAAAGCGAATTTTAGTTAAATTTTCAGGCGAAGCGCTAGCTGGAGACAGCGGCTTTGGTATAGATAACGCTGTGCTTAAATTTATTGCAAAGCAGATCAAAGAGCTAGTCGAAAACGGTATACAAGTGGGCATCGTTATCGGCGGAGGCAACATCATACGCGGCGTTAGCGCGGCTAGAGACGGCATCATAAAGCGCACCAGCGGCGATCACATGGGTATGCTAGCCACCGTGATAAACTCTATCGCGATGAGAGAGGCGCTAGAGAGCGTAGGTCTAGATGTGCGCGTACAAAGCGCGATAAAGATGGAGGCTATCTGTGAGACTTTCATCGTCGGACGCGCAAACAGACACCTCGAAAAAGGCCGTGTCGTGATCTTTGCAGCAGGAACTGGAAATCCGTTTTTCACCACTGATACGGCGGCTACTTTGCGTGCTATCGAGATAGACTCAGATATGATAATCAAAGCTACGAAAGTGGACGGCGTTTACGATAAAGACCCGCATAAATTTGAAAACGCGAAGCTCCTAAAAGAGCTAAACTACGAGCTTGCGATGAGTGACGATATCAAAGTGATGGACGATACCGCTATCGCGCTAGCTAAGGATAATTCACTACCTATCTTGGTGTGCAATATGTTTAAAGACGGAAACCTGCTCAAAATCATACAAGGCGACGAGAGTGCGTTTTGCTCTATCGTAAGAAATTAAATTTAAGGAGAATAAATGAGATCTGAAGAAGTAGCGGCAAAGGCTCTAAAACTCGTCGGAGACGATAGATATATGCTGGCTCTAGCGGTAGCTAAAAGAGCTGAGGCTCTAGCCGGCGGCGCAAAAAGCCTACTTGATATCGACGTTACTAAGATGAAATTTGCCGATATCGCCCTACGCGAGATAGCTGAGGGCAAGATAGCTTTAGAGGGCATAGTTGAAGCAGCTAAATAGCGGATTTTTACTAGAACAATTAATCGACGATATAACCGCTTGCAAGGACGTCGCTCAGGCGAGACAACTACTTAGCGAACTGATAAATTTTACGCCGAATTTAGAGTGCGCGATCGAATGTTGCGTTATCTCGCATGCGGGGCAGTTTAGAAAAAGCGGCGAACCGTACGCAATACACCCTATCCTAGTGGCCTGCATCGTGGCGCACATGGGCGGAGACGAGGATATGATTATTGCCGCCTTGCTTCACGATGTGGTCGAGGATACGGATAGATCGATCGAGAGTGTGCGAGAGGACTTTGGCGAAGAGGTCGCAAAGCTAGTCGAGGGACTAACTAAAATCGTAGCCATCAGAGAGGATAAGCTCGCAAGCTCGGAGTCAAACGAGCGTCTAGCGGCGTCAGCTATGACATTTCGCAAGATGTTGCTCATCTCCATCGAGGATGTTAGAGTGCTCGTGGTAAAGCTCTGCGATAGACTGCACAATATGCTCACCCTGCAAGCTTTGCGTCCTGAAAAGCAAAAGCGAATCGCCGAAGAGACGCTTATGGTTTATGCTCCGATCGCGCATAGGCTGGGCATTTCGTCGATCAAAAACATGCTTGAGGATCTTAGCTTTAAGTATGCTTTACCCGAAGAGTACAAAAAAATCGACGACTACTTAACCGAGCACAAACAGCAGCTCGTACTAAAGCTAAACGCATTTACCGATAAAATTTTTCAAATTTTACTTAAAAACGGCTTTAGCGAAAACGACTTTGAGATACAAAAGCGCATCAAGCACCACTACTCGATCTACTTAAAAATGCAGCGAAAAGGCATCTCGATCGAGGAGGTGCTAGACCTGCTAGCTGCGCGCGTACTGGTTAAAGAGCCGCAGGATTGCTATTTAGTGCTTGGAAATTTACATATAAATTTTAATCCCTTAATCTCGCGTTTCAAAGACTACGTCGCGCTTCCGAAGCAAAACGGCTACCAGACGATACACACTACGATATTTGACAATAAAAGCATCTTTGAGGTTCAAATTCGCACCTTTGACATGCACAAGACCGCAGAATACGGCGTCGCAGCGCACTGGAAATACAAAAGCGGCGGTTTTTTAAATCCCAAACTAGACTGGCTAAGCGACATCAGCGGCATAGAAAACGGCATGGAGGAAGCGAGCGAAAACCCGGAGGAGCTCTACGAATACGCAAAAGACAGCCTCTACGTCGAGGATGTCGCGGTCTATTCGCCAAAGGGCGATATATTCACGCTTCCGCGCGGCGCTACGGCGCTTGATTACGCTTACGAGATACACACGCACGTAGGCTTGCACGCCAAAGAGGCCTACGTAAACCGCGTGCGTGTACCGCTACTAACGGAGCTAAAAAACGGCGATATCGTTAGTATCGTGACTGGCGATGAGCCAAAATACCGCTGCTCGTGGCTAGGTAGCGTAAAAACCGGCAAGGCTAGAGCCACGATCCGATCGTACTGCAAGCAGAAGATAAGAGATATCAACAATATGGTCGCGATCGAAATTTTAAGCGGTATCTTTGCCGTGCCTTCTCAAACTATCGAGCAGTGGCTAGAGACTGAAAATTTGACCAAGAAAATTTTTAGAGCGGCGTTTGACTCGGTTTACCTGCAAGACGTGGTAAACGCGCTAAAAAAATACGTAAAAAGAGACCGTCCGTTTGCCATCGCGATGACTGACAAATACAACGTCAAAAAGCAAAAATTTGAAAATATCGTGATCTACTCAAACCACAAGATAAACAGCATCGAGTTTGACTATTGCTGTAATCCAAAGCGCGGCGACGATATCGTGGGATTTAGAAACTATCACCACGTCACAGTCCACCACAAGCTTTGCGAGCGGTTTATGAAGCTAGCCGAAGAAAAAAACGAGATGATTTTTGTCAAATGGACGCGAGTCGCTCCTCATAGATTTAAGATCATCTTAAGCCTAGAAAACAGGCGCGGGTCGTTAGCTGAGTTTTTGACGTATATGGCGAAAATGCAAGTCGATCTCGTAACTATCAGCCTTACCGAGACCAGGGAGGCGACGGCGGACTTTTTTGAGCTAACGATCGAACTTGGCGAAAATTTGAACGTGAACGAGATAAAAGAACGACTAAGAGATCGCTACAAGATCATCGACTTCGTGTCGCTTGACGACGCATACGGACATTAATAAATTTAGGAGATAAAATGGGCGAAAATTTGAGCAAAATAATGAGCGATATAAAAAAAGGCGTCGCCGAGATGATAGACGAGGAGCGCGTCGAAAATTTAGTAAAAAACTACTATGAAAAGGGCGAAAATTTCTACGTTAAGGCAGGCTTTGACCCGACGGCTCCCGATCTGCACCTGGGTCACACCGTAGTACTTCAAAAGATGGCTCTTTTGCAAAAACACGGCGCGATAGTGCAGTTTTTGATAGGCGATTTCACGGGGCAAATAGGCGATCCAAGCGGCAAAAGTCAGACGCGAAAAAAACTAGACCGCGAGACCGTCGCGGCAAACGCCAAAACCTATGAGGAGCAAGTTTTTAAAATCTTAGACCCGCAAAAAACAAAGATAATGTTTAACTCCAAGTGGCTAAACGAGCTGGGAGCTGCGGGTATCGTGGAGCTAACCAGCACCTTTGCCGTGGCTAGGATGCTTGAGCGAGATGATTTTGAGAAAAGATACAAAAGCGGCGCCTCGATCTCGATAAGCGAATTTTTATATCCGCTCCTTCAGGGCTACGATAGCGTCGCGATGAAGTGCGATATCGAGATGGGCGGCACGGATCAAAAATTTAACCTTCTGATGGGGCGAACTTTGCAGCGAGTTTACAACATCGGCAAAGAGCAAGCCGTCATAATGATGCCGCTTTTAGAGGGGCTTGACGGCGTAAATAAAATGAGCAAGAGCCTAGGAAACTACATCGGCGTGACCGATGAGCCAAACGATATGTTTGCTAAAATTTTAAGCGTGAGCGACGAGCTGATGTGGCGCTGGTACGAGTTACTAAGCGACAAAAGTGCGGAAGAAATCGCAAATTTAAAAGCGGACGTAGCTAGCGGCAAGGCTCACCCAAAAGCCGTAAAAGAAGCTCTTGCGCTAGAAATCACGGCTAGATATAACGGCGAAGCGGCGGCGAAAGAGGCGAAGGCCGAATTTGACCGCGTGCATTCGCAAAATTTGATCCCGACCGAGATGGACGAGTTTGAGCTCTCAGCTCCCGTTTGGATCGTGCAGGCGCTCACTCACTGCGGGCTCTGCGCTAGCAGCTCTCAGGCGCGCCGAGATATTGCGGCAAACGCCGTGAGCCTAAATCAAGAAAAGATCGCCGACGAGCAGCTTCAGTTGGGTGCCGGCGAATACGTCTTGCAAGTAGGCAAGCGTAAATTTGCAAAACTAAAGGTAACCTGATGCAACCCGTAAAAATCGGAAAATACGATATAAAATACCCGATAATCCAAGGCGGAATGGGACTTGGTATCAGTTGGGATAGGCTCGCCGGAAATGTCAGCCTAGAAGGCGGCCTGGGCGTCATAAGCTCGGTAGGAACAGGCTACTACGAAGGACGAAAATACATCACCAAAGAGCTAAACGCCAAGCCCTACGGTAGCGGAAATTTCTACTCGCGAGAGGGACTAAAAGCCGTCATCGATAACGCGCGTAAAATTTGCGGCGACAGGCCTCTTGGGGTAAATATCCTGTATGCAAGCAACGACTACGAGCGTATCGTAAAAGACGCCTGCGATCACGGTATAAACGTGATCATCACCGGTGCGGGTTTGCCTACGAATTTGCCTGAATTTACCGTAGACTACCCGGACGTGGCTTTGGTGCCTATCGTATCCTCGGCAAAGGCGCTAAAAATCATCTGCAAACGCTGGCAGGGGCGCTATGGTAGGCTTCCGGACGGCGTGGTGCTTGAGGGACCTCTTAGCGGCGGGCACCAGGGCTTTACCTACGAGCAGTGCATCGATCCGGCATATCAGTTGGAAAATTTGATAACGCCCGTTAGCGAAGAGATAAAGCAGTGGGGCGATTTTCCGCTATTTGCGGCGGGCGGTATCTGGGATAAAAACGACATCGACAGAGCTATTTCGCTTGGCGCAAACGGCGTGCAGATGGGCACTCGCTTTATCGGTACGCACGAGTGCGACGCTAGCGAGGAGTTTAAGCAAGTGTTGCTAGCGGCCAAAAAAGAGGACATCGAGCTGATCAAAAGCCCGGTAGGCTACCCCGCACGAGGCGTTAGAACAAATTTAATAAATCTAGTTGACAAACGCCAAGGACCGAAAATCAGCTGCGTAAGTAACTGCGTAAGTCCGTGTCAGCGCGGCAAAGAGGCCAAAGAGGTAGGATACTGCATCGCGGATCGCCTCTATGACGCCTTTGAGGGGCGCAAGGAGACGGGGCTGTTTTTTACGGGCGCAAACGGCTACAAGCTAAACGAGATAATAAGCGTGAAAGAACTATTTGAAAAACTGATAAATGGCGAAGATAGTTAAATTATTTTTAGTACTTCTATTTTTTTTGAATAGCGCGGTTTGCGCAAGCGCTTTATCGAGTTTAGATAAATTCGATAAAAATTTTGATAGCGCAGCCAATAAAGAAAAGATCGCAATGCATCAAGAGCTAAGGACTCTTTACGTAAAATCAATAATGGAAAATAACGTAAATTTAAGAGTCCAAAGCTTAACTAGACTCATAAAAAGCTCAAAAGCCCTAGGGCTAGATACCAAACCGTATGAAAAAGAGCTCGCGAGCATACCGCAGTCTGCAAAGCCAAGCGAAGAAAAACCAAAACAAGAAATAAAGCAGGTCAAAAAAGAACAACAAAAACAAGAGCCGAAGCAAAAAGAAGTAAAGCTAAGTCAACTTTCCTCCGCTCCGTTGGCCGTTCAAAATACTAAAACCGTCAAAAATCAAACTTTGCAGCTTCTAGAAGTATCTGATAACGACGGGAATTTCGAGCTAAAATTTAACCGCCAGCTAAACGGCAATGATATTAAAAAAACCGACCTTAATCAAAAAGGTTCTTATAAAACGATTTATGAATTTAAAGGAATTTGGAGCGGCGGAAAACTGCAAAGATTTAAGAACTACTTGGTGGATGAGATCCGCATAAGTCAGTTTGACGAAAAAACCGTTAGGGTGGTATTCGTAAGTCAATTCGAGCCAAATTTAAAACTTAGAGTCGATAATCAGTCTTTAATTTTCTCAAAGGCTAAGCCCACGCAAAGCCAAAATTTAACGAGTCAAAACAGTAAACAAAAAAATAATCAACCGTCTATCAAGCAAGAGCTCCCCAAAATCGCTGCAAATTCGAAATCTGAAATAACTCAAATACAACAGCAAAAAGCAACTCAACACCAAGCTCAAAATCAAAAACTTGCTCAGCAAAAGCAAGAAAAAGTTGCCGCACAGACCAAGATGGATGCTAAAAGTACCCAAAGCACCACCGAAAAGGATGAGCAAGAAATTGTGCTGGCGCCAGTAAAAACAGCAAGCACTAAAAAAATCACAAGCGCTAAAGGTAAGGTTGTCGTCCTTGACGCAGGGCACGGCGGCGATGATCCAGGCGCTATAAACGGATCTTTAAAAGAGAAAAATATCGTGCTAAGTATCGCGCAAAAGGCGGGCAAAGAGCTGCAAGGACGCGGCTACAAGGTGTATTACACACGTAGTAAGGATAAATTTATCAACCTTCGTGATCGCACGAAATACGCCAACGACAAGGCCGCTGACCTCTTTATTTCTATTCACGCAAACGCCGCGCCGAGCAAAACCAAGGCAGCGACTATGCGCGGCATAGAGACGTTTTTCCTCTCGCCGGCTCGTTCCGAGCGCAGTAAAAACGCCGCCGCACTGGAAAATAAATCAGACATCGAAGAGATGAACTATTTTTCTAAGCAGACATTTTTAAATTTCCTTAACCGCGAGAAAATCATCGCCTCAAATAAGCTTGCCATCGACGTTCAGCGCGAAGTTTTGGCACGAGCAAAATCTGTAAGCTCAAAGGCCTCTGACGGCGGCGTTCGCGAGGCTCCTTTTTGGGTGCTAGTGGGCGCGCTGATGCCTGCGGTGCTGCTTGAGGTCGGCTACATCACTCACCCTAGCGAAGGTGATCTCATAAATAACTCAAAATACCAAGACGCCCTAGCCAAGGGGCTCGCAGACGGCATAGACGTCTATTTTTCAAACCAGCAATGAAAAGCGCGCGAGTCGTTTTAAAGGGCGGCATCCCGTTTAATCCCGAATTTGACGACATTTACTTTAACGCAGACGACCCTATCGGCCAGAGCGAGTATGTTTTTAACTCCGTTTTTGATGAAATTTGGGAGAAAAAGAGCGAATTTAACGTGCTTGAGGCTGGATTTGGCGCGGGGCTAAATTTCCTCTGCGCCTTTAAAAGATTTAAAAACTCGGATAAATTTTTAAATTTCGTCAGTATCGAAAAAACGCCGATCGCCAAAGATGATCTGGCTAAAATTTATACAAATTTTAGCGAGCTTGCGGATGTTTCGGGCGAGCTATTGAACGCCTACCCGCCTCTTATTCGGGGATTTCATAGATTAAATTTAGCTCCAAACGTCACGCTTACGCTGTGTTTTGGCGATGTGGCCGAGGTTTTGGACGAGCTTAGTTTTATTGCGGATGCCGTTTTTATGGATGGTTTTGCACCTGCTAAAAACGAAGCGATGTGGAGTGAGCTGGTTTGCGGTAAAATCGCAAATTTATGCGCTTTGGGCGCTACAGTTTGTACATATTCGGCCTCGGGCGCATTAAAAAGAGCCTTTCAAAATAGTGGTTTTGAGGTAAATTTGCTAAAAGGTTACGGCAAAAAGCGCGAGATGCTACGTGTCAAATTTGCTGGTGAACGGCAAGCTGAGGGTGAAATTTGGTTTAGCAGATTTGATCCGGCCGCTATGATCGCTCCAAAGACGGCGCTAGTGATCGGCGGCGGAGTGGCTGGCTGCGTTTGCGCGTTTAAGTTGCGCCAGCGCGGTTTAAAGGTCACGATCGCCGAAAAGCGCGGCGATATCGCGCTAAACGGCTCTGGAAATCACTGCGGTATTTTGATGCCGCTTATCACGAAGCCAACCGTAAATTTAGGCCGCATGCACATGAATGCGTTTTTGCAGGCGGCTCGCTTTTATGAGCGAAATTTGGGTGCTGAGGAGATAGAGTTTTGCGGTGCGACAGACTACGCATACGAGCAAAAGACGCTAGAGCGCTTTTACGAGTGGCATGAATTTGACGCGGACAACGGCGTTTTTGAGCTAAAATTTGATGACGAGCCTTACGCTAGCGCGTTTATTTTTAATGGCGCAAAAGCTCGCCCCAGAAAGATGTGCAAAGCGGCAAGCATGGGCATAAAAACGCTTTTAAACTGCGAATTTACGGGCTTTGAGACTCTTGAGGGCGGTGCGGTTAGGGCTCATTTTAAAGACGGGCAAAGTATTGACGCCGACGTACTCGTGCTTGCTATCGGCAGCGAGAGTATGGAGCTTTTTGCGGACTACGATATCAGGCTCAGCTCCGTGCGCGGCCAGGTCACGCATATCGCGCCCGCCGTTTGGACCTCTGCGCCTTTTAGCGCCAAAGGCTATGTCTGCCCGCCTGCCGAGGGCGTGCAGGTGATCGGCGCGACTTATGATAGAAATCTTTTTTTAGATGAGCCGCGCTCTAGCGACGACGAGAAAAATTTGGCTGACGTCGCCGAGTTTTTGGACGGCAAATTTGCAAAAAACGAGTGGCTAAATTTAAACGGAGCGCGGGAGCTAAATTTGACTATCGGCCCAGACGGCGATGCTGAAAATACGGATCGCTTGGAGCTGAACAAGGGCGGCGTAAATTTAAGCAAAATCATGGATTTGCCGGCCAAAACCGCAGATGGCCCCGCACAGACGAATAGTGCGTCAAATTTGACTGCATCCGAAAATCTCTCAAACGACACGATAAAAACTCCACAAAACGTTCGAATAATCGGCTCGAAAGTGGGATATCGTAGCTATAGTGGCGACCGTTTTCCGCTCATCGGACGGCTTTACGATGAGGATTTTTATAAAGATACATACAAGTCGCTACTTTGGACGAAAGGCAAGTCCAATCCGCATCCAAAATACGTGCCAAACGTCTACGTTAGCACCGCTCACGGCTCGCGCGGGCTTTGTACGGCTGTGCTTGGCGCCGAGCTCATCTACGACCTCGTTTTTGACCGTCCGCTTTGTATAGAAAAATCGCTTTTTGACGAGCTTCATTTGGCGAGATTTCTCGTTAGGAAACTTAAAAAAGGGCTGAAATAAGCGCAATCTCAAATCTCTTAAAATTTTATTCGCGTGACACTGCTTTATGTTTATAAGCCAAATTTGTCAAATTTGGAATAATGGGCGCAATATTCGTATATGTAAAGGCAAAGTAGGGGTTCATTAAAGGAAGAGAATTTGACGCACTACCACATAGAAGCGGTAATGCAGACGAAGCGGTTTTTTAGAGAGCTATAAAAAGCCGTAAAATTTAGAAAAACATAAAAATCCCCAACGGCTAAAATAGGCGAGATTCGCCTATTTTTTACCGAAAAAGTTGCCCGCGATCCTAAAAATATCGTCCACGATCGAGCCGTCTTTGTTCTGATCCAAAAACTGCGTAAGCATCGACATCATGGAGCCGCTATCTGCAGAGCCTTGCAAATTTGACGCTTTGAGCTGATTGTTTAGCATGCCCGCGATCATCGGCGCGATCATCGGTAGCAGAGTCTTGATAGAGTTTGCGCTGATACCTAGCTGCGAGCCTACGTCGCTAGCTAGAGCTCTGCTGTTTTCTTTTGAGCCCGTTAGTACGCCAAGTAACTCGTTGCCCTCGGCGACGCTGATATTTTGCGGGTCGTCAGTCATCTCGTCAAGGTTTGAGCGGCGGATCATATCTAGGAAATTTGACGAATCCGCGTCTGATTTAAAATTTTCGTTCGCTCTTTGCATGAAAATCGGCGCAATCTTAGAAACTACCGCCTCTACGTCGTTTGCCGCCAGTCCGCTTTTTTGCGACATCGCGTCTATCATACCGCTGGAGTTGCCCAAAAGTAACTTTAATATATCCATTTTTATCCTTTTGATTTTTTCGCGAGTTTAAACTCGGCCGCCGCTTGCTTGGGTTTAAAGAAACGGCGGCCAAGCAAGCCGGGAGAGCAGCTTATTTGTAGTTTTTAATTGCCGCGTCTAGGATCTCTTTTGCGGCGTTTGCATCTTTAAATTCTTTAACCTTGACCCATTTGTTAGGCTCTAAAATTTTATAAGTTTCAAAGAAGTTTTTGATCTTATTTAGAGTGGCCTCAGGCAGGTCTTTGTAGCTCTTGATCCCGTCAAATCTCGGGTCGATCTTGGTGACCGGTACGGCTAGTAGCTTCTCGTCCATACCCGCTTCGTCCTCCATCACGAGTACGCCGATCAGGCGGCACGGGATCACGCTGCCTGCTTGCAGCGGATATTCGTTTAGCACCAAGATATCGGCAGGATCGCCGTCTGCTGCGAGAGTGTTTGGCACGAAGCCGTAGTTTGCCGGGTAGAACATCGCCGAGTAGAGCACGCGATCGACTACGACCGCGCCGCTATCTTTGTCGATTTCGTATTTTATGTTCGAGCCGTACGGGATCTCGATCACGGCGTTGATTTTGTCCGGGTTTGAGCCTGCTTTGATTTTTGAAACGTCCATTTTAATCCTTTGTAAAGCTCCTATCTCGTCAAAAGATTTTGAGATAATTGCCTTGAAATTTAAGTAAGGGATTATATAAAATCTCGGCTAAATTTGGAGTAAAACGAGAACTTTTGCTAGATAAATTTTGACGAATCTTACTGCGGTAAATTTGAAGCTAGAGCGCAAAATTCGCTTATCGGCAAGGTAGGGTTGGAAAACTTAAAATTAGAGGAAATTTAAGGCGGCGAACCGCCCTAAAATTATTTGATTATTTCGATAGTTTTTACGTCGATAGAGGTTTTCATAAAGTCCTTATCGACCTCGCCATAGATGCGCACGGGCGTGTTTTCATCGACGGTTACGCCTCTCCAGTCTTTGTGATCGATCTCGACTTCGATCGTGTCGCCGTTTTTATCGACGAACTGGTAGTGCTCGGGGCGAAACTCGGAGACGATCTTGCCCTCAAGCACGACGCGAGCGTCATCTGGTAGCGCTAGGGCTTGTTTTACCGTGCTTGCACTCAGAGCGCCTTTGCCGATGAAGCCGCCTTGATTTGTCGCGCCTTGCGCATTTGAGCTAGAGCCCGTAAATCCGCCCGCCGCAAACATAGCGCTTGCAAGAGCCGCTGATAAAACTATTTTTTTAAACATTACGCATCCTTTAAATTTGATGTAATTTTCGTGAAATCATAGAGCGGATTTTAATGATATTTCGTGAATTTTTTGTTAATTTGGATTTATGGAAAGCTTAAATTTAGAGCCTAGCTTGAGGCTCTAAAAAATGTTTATAGGCTATTTACGAGAGCCTTGACGTCGGCCACGATAGGCTCGATCGCACGCTCGCCGTTTACGATGTGAAGTAGGCCTTTTTCTTTGTAAAATTTACGTATCGCCTCGATCGGCTCTAGATAAACCTTCATGCGGTTGTTGAAAACCTCGTTGTTGTCGTCGGCTCCGCGCGCTCGTCCGAGTACTCTCTCGCGTGCGACGGCTTCGCTAACGTCCACTTCGATCACGCCTTTTAACGCGATCTCGTTTTGCGCGGCTAGAACCTTGTCTAGCTCGGTCATCTGCTCGACGCTACGCGGGTAACCGTCGATGATGACATTTGATTTGTCCGAGCTTTTGATCGCTGAGACGATCGCATTTACGACGACGTCAAGCGGGACTAGGTTGCCCTTTGAGATAAAGCCGTCGATTAGTTTGCCAAGCTCTGAGCCGCTAGCAACCTCTGCACGAAGCAGATCACCGGTCGAGAAGTGCGCAAATTTAGCATCTTCTTGGGCGATTAGCGATGCGTCGGTGGTTTTGCCCGAACCCGGAGCGCCGATGATTAAAAATAGTTTTTTCATAAAATTTCCTTTAAAACGGCTTGTCTTTTTCTGCTTATACTTCGTTGAATTTTAATTTTTAAGCTCGATGAACTATATGTTCTATCTACGCTTAAAAATTAAAATCCGCCTCGTCTAAGCGAAAAATACTTCGCCTACATTTTTACTATTAAATTTCAAAGCGAAAGTATCGCCAAGCTAGACTAGGCGGTTTTAAAATTTAAGCGTGCGCTAGGCGTATAGCCTGCGGGGCACCAAATTTTAAAACCAACGACGTATAGCGCGGCAAGACGACGCTTCTACACTTATTTTTCTTTTTCTCGCAGCCTTAGCCCCAGCTCCCTCAACTGCTCGCCGCTAGCTTCGCTTGGCGCTTTCGTTAGCGGGCACTGAGCGCGCTGAGTTTTAGGGAAGGCGATGACGTCGCGGATCGAGCTGGTTTTATTTACTAGCATATTTAGCCTATCAAAGCCGATCGCGATACCGCCGTGCGGAGGCGCGCCAAAGCTTAATGCGTCGAGCAAGAAGCCAAATTTCTCGCGTTGCTCGGCCTCGTCGATACCTAGCAGCTTAAATACCTTTTGCTGAACGTCGCTTTTGTGTATCCTCACGCTACCGCCGCCAAGCTCATAGCCGTTAAGCACGACATCGTGAGCGACTGATAGGATGTCCTCGAGATCTGGCTCGTCGATGTTTTTAGGCATGGTAAACGGATGGTGCATAGCTGAGTAGCTACCGTCGTCATTTTGCTCAAACATCGGAAAGTCAAGCACCCATAAAAACTCCATTTTGTTTTGGTCGATGATGCCCATTTGCTCGGCGAGGAAAATCCTAAATCGTCCCATGTAGTCAAGTACGACTTTTTTCTTGCCGGCGCCGAAAAATACGACGTCACCGACTTTTAGCTCGCAGCGAGCCACGATCTCGTCGAGGTCGCTCTGCTCGAAAAATTTGCAAAGCGGTCCTTTTAGCCCGTCCTCTTTCATCTGAAAGTAGCCAAGGCCCTGAGCGCCGAATTTGCGGACAAATTCCTCAAAGCGGTTCATCTCGCGCTTACTAAAGATATTATCGCCGTTTGGCACTTTTAGCGCCTTGATGCGGTTTTTCTTAGGTTCGGTTGCGATTTTGCTAAAGATTTCATTGCTAGAGCGCGCGAAAATGTCGATAACGTCGATCATCTTTAGATCGTAGCGCAAGTCGGGCTTATCGCTACCGTAGCTCTCGGTCGCTTCTTTGTAGCTCATGCGGCGGAAAGGGATTTGTATATCGTATCCGCAGGCGGCAAAGACGTCTTTTAGCATATTTTCGGCCATATTTAGGATATCTTCTTGCTCGATGAAGCTCATCTCGATATCTATCTGCGTAAATTCAGGCTGTCTATCGGCGCGTAAGTCCTCGTCGCGGAAGCATTTTGCGATCTGAAAATATTTATCAAAGCCGGAACACATCAAAAGCTGTTTAAAAAGCTGCGGGCTTTGCGGCAGGGCATAAAACTGGCCCGGATATACGCGGCTAGGCACTAGATAGTCTCTCGCGCCCTCCGGCGTCGCGCGCGTTAAAATCGGCGTTTCAAACTCGATAAAGCCCATTTTATCTAGGCTGTTTCTAGCTGCGATCGCCGCTTTTGAGCGCATTTTAAAGATATTTTGAAGTTTCTCGTTTCTAAGGTCTAAAAATCTATATTTTAGCCTGATGTCCTCGTTTACGCTCTCGTCGCCGATGACGAAAGGTAGCGTCTCGCTCGGGTTTTCTACTATCACTTCGTTTGCGACTACTTCGATCTCGCCCGTTTTTAGGCGTGGATTTACTAGGCCTTCGCCGCGAGCGCGGACCTTGCCTTTTATCCTTAGGACGTACTCGTCGCGAACGTGCGATGCCGCCTCGTGAGAGCTCTTGCTATCTGCCGGATCGCAGACGATCTGGATCAGCCCCGTGCGATCGCGCAGGTCTAAAAATATAACGCCGCCGTGGTCGCGGTAGGTATTTACCCAACCGCAAAGCGTAACTTCTTTGCCTATGTCGACACTGCTTAAATCAGTGCAGTAATGGCTACGCATTTTCACTCCTTTTGCTGTTTTTAACGCGCCCATTATACTAGAAATTTGCTTGCTCCCAGCTTTTTTAAAACAAAATGTGATAAAATCCGCTCTATGAAAAAAGAGAATTTATTACTTCCGGCTAAGGTAAAAAAAGTCGGTCTGGTCGCGAAAATCAATGGAAATTTAGTTAAAAACGCGCGAATCCTGCGTGAGATTTTAGCTAGGTACGGCGTTCAAATTTTATTTGAAAACGCGGCGGCTAAACATTTAAATTTAAAAGAAAGCTCAAATTTACAAGGATTTGAGGTGCGCGAGCTGGCTACGGAGTGCGATTTTCTGATCTCGCTCGGAGGCGACGGCACGATCATCTCGCTTTGTAGAAACGCGGCCGAGATTGCACCATTTGTGCTAGGCATACACGCGGGTAGGCTTGGATTTTTGACTGACATCACGATGAATGAATGCGAGAAGTTTTTCGCCGAGTTTTTCGAGGGCAAATTTGAGGTCGAGACCCCTTTCATGCTTGATGTTTTTTTGCACAAAAAAAGCGGGGAAATTTTACACAAAATCGCATTTAACGACGCCGTAATCGTGGGCGAAAAGGTTGGCTCCATGACGCACGTGGAGGCTTTTTGGAACGAAAAATACTTTAACGCGTATTTTGGCGACGGCGTCATCGTCTCTACGCCGGTGGGTTCTACCGGATACAACATGAGCGCGGGCGGGGCGATAACCTATCCTTTGAGTGAGGTGTTTTTGGTTACGCCAGTTTGCTCGCATTCGCTAACTCAACGTCCGGTCGTGCTTCCGCGCGGATTTGAGATCAAATTTAAAACCGCGAGCGCGGCGGTGCTGGTTATCGACGGGCAGGAGCGGTACAAAATGGGCGAGCTTGAGAGCGTGAGCATGACGCTAAGCGCGAGCACGGCGCGGCTAATCCGCCACGTCGGGAGAGATTACTTTCAAATTTTAAAAGAAAAGCTGCATTGGGGTTATAATGATTGAGCGGATTTTGATAAAGCAAAATTTGAGTTTTGAAAACGTCGAGTTAAATTTCGGGCGCGGACTTAGCGTCTTTACGGGCGTGAGCGGTGCCGGCAAATCGGTCCTGATGGGCTCGATAATGGCGGTTTTGGGGCTAAAAGATAGCGAAGCAAAGCTGATAGAGGCCGACGTCTCGCATAAATTTAACCTTGAGGAATTCGGCCTTGAGGGCGAGGAGATAAATACCTTTAAGCTCTTTCGCGACAAAACGACGCGGTATTTTATAAACTCGCAAGCCGTTTCTAAAAAAAATCTCGCCAGCATTGCCAAAGAGCACGTAAAATACCTATCCGCAAAGGAAATAAACGAATTTGAAAACGAGAGATTTTTAAATTTGCTTGATACCTTGCAGGCGAAAAAAGACGCTAAATTTAACGAAATTTTGAGCGAATTTAGGCTCAAATTTGACGAATTTAGCCAAATCTCGCGCGAGCTGAAAAAAATAATCGACGAGGAAAAAAGGGTGGAGGAGCTAAAGGAATTTGCCTCTTTTGAAATCAATAAAATAGAAAGCGTGAGCCCGAAGATCGGCGAATTTGACGAGCTAATGGAGCTAAAAAAGCGCCTAAGTAAAAAGGATAAAATTTTAGAAGCGTGGAACAGGGCGGAGCAAATTTTTAATTTCGAGCAGGCCGTGACGGACGCGCTAAACATCAGCGATATCGATAGCAGCTTTTTTGAAGAGGCGATGAACGAGCTGCGAGTGGCGCGCGAAAATCTAAACATGGACGAGCTAGAGGACGTAGATATCGAGGGCGTGCTAGACCGCATCGAGGCGATAAACTCTCTCGTGCGTCGCTATGGCGGCGAGGAGGAGGCTTTGCAGATGCTAAAAACGCGCAAGACGGAGCTTGCAAGATACGAAAATATAAGCTTTGAAAAGAGCGAGCTGGAGCGTAAATTTAAGCAAAATGAGGCCGCGGTAAACGCGCTGGCGGATAAAATCAGTCAGGCTCGCGCGGCAAATTTAAAGGAGCTTGAAGCGCTCATAAATTCGTTTCTAAAAGAGCTTTATATGAGCGAGATTTCATTAAAGATAAATAGCAAAACCCTAGACGCCGCCGGCAGGGACGAGGTAAATTTGAGCCTAAACGAGACGGCGCTAAAAAATCTAAGCTCGGGCGAGCTAAACCGTTTAAGACTAGCTTTTATCGCGAGCGAAAGCAAGATCACCGGAGGCGGCGAGGGGGTCATAATACTAGATGAAATAGACGCGAATCTAAGCGGAAAAGAGGCGATGAGTATCGCAAACGTGCTGCTAAATTTGGCCAAATTTTATCAAATTTTCGCTATCTCGCATCAGCCGCAGCTAAGCTCCAAGGCCGATTCGCATTTTCTAGTCGAAAAGCGCGGCGAAACCTCGAACGTAAGGGAACTAAAAAACGAGGAGCGCGTGAATGAGCTGGCTCGTATGATAAGCGGCGAACATATAACCGAGGAAGCGATAAATTTCGCTCGTCAGCTTTTGGTTGTTTAAGTTTGGCTTAAAATTTAGGTTGAAAAAAGAAAAGTAATGGTATATTCTCGAAAATTTTTAAATGGATATTTATGGAAAAAAGCAAAATTCTAATAGTAGAAGACAACAAAGCCTTAGCAAAGCTAATCGCTAAAAAGATGGAAGATAATACTGAAATGCAAGTGGACGTCGCTCACAGCTTAGCCGAAGCGCAGGCGTTTCTTACGAAGGCTAAGGATTATTTTATAACTTTGCTCGATTTAAATTTGCCCGATGCTCCAAACGGCGAAGTGGTCGATTTCGTAGCGTCTAAGGGATTGCCGATTATAGTTTTAACGGGTAGTATGGACGATAAGACTAGAGAGACTTTTATGGACAAGGACATCGTGGACTACGTCTATAAGGGAAATATGAGCGACGTAAATTATATATTTCATATGATAGATAGGCTAAAAAACAACAAGCAGTATAAAGTCATGGTAGTAGAAGACGTAATGCAGACTAGAAACGACGTAAAAAAAATATTGCAGAATTTGCAGTTTCAAGTATTTACGGCGGCTCACGGCGAAGAAGCGATGAATTATTTTGCCGATAATCCCGATATAAAACTCGTGGTTTCTGATTACGGTATGCCGGTAAAAGACGGTTTGGAGGTTTTAAAAGAGCTAAGGGAGCAAAAAGATAAAAATGAACTAGGCGTTATAATGATGACTAGCGCGAACGAAAACGTTAGTGGCGCGGTATTTTTGAAAAACGGAGCTAATGATTTTATCGCTAAGCCGTTTTTAAAAGAAGAGCTTATTTGCCGCGTAAATAATACTATAGAAAATATGGAAAATATCAATAAAATCGCAAATTTCGCCAATAAAGATTTTCTAACCGGATTATTTAATAGAAGGTATTTTTACGACGATATGCAAGGGTACTTGGCTAGTTTGGAAGAAAATCCTATGCCTTACGCCGTAGCCGTGATCGATGTAGACGGGCTTAAAAATATCAATGATAAATACGGACAAGATAGCGGCGATAAAATTTTAAAACTACTGGCTAAAAAATTAATCGACGACACCAAAAGCAGCGATATAGCGGCTAGATTCGGCGGCGGAGAATTTTGCGTTTTATTAAAAAACGTATCGCAAGAAGACGCGGTTAAATTTTTCGTCGGATTAAGAGCCGTAATAGCATCCAATCCGGTAAATATAAAAAACGAATCGGTTAAAATTTCGGTTTCCATAGGCGTTACTTTCGGTAAAAGCGATTATAATGTCGACGAGATTTTGGAGCTTGCCGACGAGGCTCTTTACAGAGCTAAACAAAACGGTCGAAATAGGGTGGAAATAGCCTGATGATAATAGACACGCATTGTCATCTGGATGATAAAAGCTTTGACGGCGACCTTGCGCAAGTTATCAAAAATGCCCTTAAAAACGGTATCGGCGGAGTACTGATACCTGGGGCTGATATTAATGATTTACCAAAATCGGCTAAAATAACCCGCGAATTTGAAAATATATTTTTTGCTGTCGGAGTTCATCCGTATGAGAAAGCGGGATTTGACGAAGAGGCTCTGCGTAAATTTGCGCGAGACGAAAAGTGTATAGCCGTGGGCGAATGCGGGCTTGATTATTGCCGATTGCCCAAAGACGAAAACGAAAAAGAGCTTGAAAAAGCGGAACAAAAGCGCGTATTTAGAGCGCAGCTTGATATGGCCGTAGAGTTAAATTTGCCAGTTATCTTGCATATAAGAGACGCAAACGAAGATAGTTTTAATATCTTAAAAGAGTATGCAAGTAAGCTAGTTGCGGCGGTTTTGCACTGCTATAATGCTTCGCCGTTGCTTTTAGAGCTTGCTAAAATGGGCGAATTTTACTTTGGCATCGGCGGGGTTTTGACATTTAAAAACGCAAAGAATTTGGTTCAAATTTTGCCCCAAATTCCGCGAGATAGGCTACTACTTGAAACAGATGCGCCGTATCTAACGCCTGAGCCTTTTAGGGGGCGCAGAAACGAGCCTGCATTTACGCGATTAGTTGCGACGAAGATGGCTGAGATTTTAAATTTAAAAGAAGAAGAGGTAATGGAAATAACAACAAAAAATGCAAAGAAAATCTTTACGAAATTTAACACGTAATCAAGGAGAAAAATGAAAATCTTTAGAGTAATAATGCTGTGTTTAGCCTGTGCGGGATGGCTTTTTGCGTCCGCAACCGGTAGCGACTCAGAGCAAACCCAAAAGATGATCTTAAAAGAATTCGATATAGACGCTAAATTTATGAAGAGTTCTCATTATAACGATATAAAAAAATCTATCAAAGATAGCAAAAGAAAAGAGTTTGCCGATACTATAAGAAACGGTCATAAGCAT
>JBHRQF010000002.1:0-17983 GCA_042645325.1 Campylobacter sp.
GTGTAGGGCTAAATTTGATAGTATCTGCCAGTCTGAGGCTAATTCAATGCCTTTTACTTCGGCTTTGCCGATATTTACGCTCTCCCAGATGCCGCGCCTATAGGTCTTGCCGTTATGCACGCAAGGAACGCCCGGGCGCGCGACGCAAACGGGCTTCGTACCTAGACCGTCTTTTATCCGCGTATAAAACGCCATCGCCGAGACGTTAAGGCTCTCGCCCCCGTACGCGACGCCGGCTTCGTAGTTTAGGCTAGACTCTGGTTTTAGGTCGCCTTTACCCAGCTGCGCTCCCATTCCGCCGGCAAAAGGCAGAGCAAGCCCGTCGGTTCGCATCTTGATATCAGGCGTCGAGTAGCCTGCCGATACGCCGCCTTTTAGCGATAAATTTTCGCTTAGATGATATACGGCATATCCGCGCGGCGATACGTGTCCGCCGTAGTCTTTGTCGTGATTGTATCTTAGACCGGCAGTTAGCGTGAGCGCGTCGGTTACGTCAAAATCGTCCTCTCCGTATAGCGAAAAATCATATCTTTTGACATTTGCGGCGTCGGCCGTCGTTGCCTTTTCGTTTAGCCTTTCTCTTCTGTATTCAGCCCCCAGGCTTAGCGTGTTGTTATCAAAAAAATACGTTCCCTTAGTATTTAGCGTCGTCGTTTTTAGCGTGAGGTCTTGCTGACCGCTTTCTTTCATATTATCATGGGTTAAAAAGCTTTCAAGCAGCAGTTTGTCGTATTTGCCCGTATGCGAGAGCGAGGCGGTATATCCGCTCATCTTTTCAAACGCGACACTCGTATTATCGCCGGTAGCTCTTCTTAGCGTCTTTCCCTCGGTGCGCTCGTATTTATTTACTACGCGGCGCAGATCCAGCGCTATTTCGTCGTTTTCGGTGGCGTTATACATGATTTTCGCGCCGAAATTTACGTCCTCGTTTTTGCGGTTCGTAAAGACTCGCTCGTCTTCAAATTTATGAAAATACCGCCCGTAAAGCGCGATTCCTAGCACATCCGGGATCACTGCGCCGTTTGCGTAAAATCCCGTCTTATAGTCGTCGTTTATCCCGCTTTTGCCCGCAAGCGTGTAGTAGCCGTTTACGTTACCGCTAAACTCGTTTGAAAAGCCCTTGGTGATGATATTTATCACGCCTCCCATCGCATCCGAGCCGTATAGCGAACTCATCGGCCCTCGCACGATTTCGATACGCTCGATCGTGTTTGCGGGCGGGAGGAAATTTTGAGCGCTACCGACCGCGCGAAGCCCTCTATACGCGCTATCGCTTGTCGCAGGACGACCGTCTATTAAAATTTTAGTGTATTTTTGACCAAGGCCTCTCATAGTGATACCGCGTCTGCTAGCCGCCCCCAGCGTCGCGCCGAAAACGCCCGGAGCGTCTTTTACGACACTTTCTATATCTTGATGATTGCGCCTGGCTATCTCTTTTTGCGAGATTACCGAAACGGAAGCGGGCGCGTCTTTGATATTTTGCTCAAAACCCGTCGCGCTAGTTACGGTAACTTCGTTTAGTTTCACTTCGTCGGCCGCCTGCGCGCAAGATAGTGCCAGGCAAGCCAACATAGAAATTTTAGGCATGCTTTTCATCTTTAAACTCCTTATTTAAATTTAAACCCTATTTTACTATAATCAGATAATTATTATCAATACTTAGGCAAACGGTAGAGGGATTTTTATCAACGCTAAAAGGATAAAAAATAAATGAAGGTCGAATTTAAAGATATTTTACGCGCAAACGAGCAAGAAGTCGCGCAAAATTCGGTGCGCTACGGACAAAGCGCGTGGCAAGAGCAAGATAGAAAATGCAAGGTCGAGTTTTTTAAAGGAGCAAGCGGCGCAAGCTACTGCAGGAGCGAAATAATCTGTAATAAAAGCGTAAAAAGACGGCTTGAAAGGAGCGCGGGCTACTGCTTTTTGCTCTTTAACGACGCAAGAGGGGACGCCGGGCTTAAGGCGGGTAAAAAAACTTTTTGTCTAAAGGCTGGAGAGTTTTGGATGGGGCGCGTAGATAGCGGATTTGAGGGCATTTGCGAGTATCAAAGTAGCAGCTACGCCGGGCGATGCATCGTGCTAAAAAACGAGCTGGCCGGCGAGCTAGCGACATTTAAAAATCTAGGAGAAGAAAACGAAATCTGCATCCAAACGGCTAAGATAAATTTGGCTCAAAGCCTGATTTTGCGGGAGCTTTTAGCCGCGAGCGAGTTTGAGGGCAAGATGCGCGAAATCTTTATGGAAGCTAAAATTTTAGAGCTAATCTACAAAAGCTTAGGCGCACCTAAAACGCCCGAAGCCGATGAAAAAAAGCGCGATTTTAGCGACGAATACGTAAAAATTTTAAATAAAGCAAGGCAAATTTTACTAAGCGACATCCAAAATCCGCCCAGCATAAAAGAGCTAGCCAGAGCGTGCGCGACGAATGAATTTAAGCTAAAAACGGGCTTTAAAAGCTACTTTGGCGATACGATCTACGGGCTGCTAGCGACCGAGCGACTAAACGCGGCAAAAAAACTTTTAGAGCGCGGAGACGTCTGCGTAAGCGAAGCCGCAAAAATCGTCGGATACGCCAGCACTCCGCACTTTGCAAAGATTTTTAGAGAAAAATTCGGCGTTTTGCCGACGCAAATTTTAAAACAAAAGAAATTTTATACGTAAATTTAAACGTATCGGCGCGACTTTTTAAATTTAACGGGCAGTAAAAACGGCGGTAAATTTTAAAATTTAAAAGCGTCAAATATCTTATCAGGGTCGGTTTTGCGCCTAAATCCGGCCTAAATTTACCGTAAACTGGCACGCAAGCTTGCACAAAAGCAAAATATCAAACGCCGCGCGATAAATCCGTAAAATCTGCTAAAATACGGCAAAAACAAAGGTCAAAATGCTTCTTTACGTCCACATCCCTTTTTGCGAGAGCAAATGCCCCTACTGCGCCTTTGGCTCGGTCGTGGGCAAACGAAATTTAACGAGCGCGTATTTTGACGCGATGATTGCGGATTTTAGGGAGCAGATTTTAAAATTTGACGTGAAAAACGGCGATATCGAGACGGTTTTTATAGGCGGAGGGACGCCAAGCGCCGTAGACGCGGGCTACTACGAGCGGCTGTTTGAGGCAGTCGCGCCATATCTAGCAAAGGACGCCGAGATCACGACGGAGGCAAATCCAAACTCTGCAAGCCAAAAGTGGCTCTCGCAGATGAAATCATACGGCGTAAATCGCGTAAGCTTCGGCGCTCAGAGCTTTTTTGAGGATAAATTAAAATTCCTCGGGCGCATCCACGATGCGAGGCAGATCTACGAGGCTGTTGCAAACGCCAAAACCGCGGGGCTAGAAAATATAAACGTCGACCTCATCTACGGCACAAAGCTAGACACTAAAAAACGCCTCGAGCAAGAGGCGCAAAATATCCGAAATCTAGGCGTTTCGCACGTTTCGGCGTATTCGCTAACGCTTGAGGAAAATACCCCCTTTGCCGGCAAAATAACCTACGCAAAAGATAGCCCGAGGCTGGCGAAATTTATAATAGACCGCATCGAAGAAATCGGTCTAAAACAGTACGAAATCTCAAATTTTGGTCAAATTTGCAAGCATAACCTCGGATACTGGCAGGGCAAAAACTACCTTGCCCTGGGCGCTTACGCGGTCGGATTTTGGCGCGATTGCCGCTTTTATAACGCTTCAAATTTAAACGCCTACGTAAAAAATCCGCACGCTAAAAAAATCGAAAATTTAAGCGCGGACGAGCTAAATTTGGAGCGCATATTTTTAGGCGCTAGAAGCATCGTCGGTATCTGGCAAAACAACCTAAACGCCGAGCAAGAGCAAAGAGCGCGATTGCTAAAAAAGAGCGGGAAATTAAAATTTAAAAACGGGCGATATTACGCCAAAAATTTCCTCACCGCAGATGAAATTTCTTTATTTATCGCGGGTTGATTTATACAAATTTGAGATAAAAAACGCTAAAATGAACGCTTTAAAATAAAATTTAGGATAAAAAAATGTTTGGCATGAGCTTACCCGAGATCATCGTCATAGCCGTCATCGCGGTGCTATTTTTGGGGCCCGATAAGCTTCCTAGCGCAATGGTCGAGATAGCAAAATTTTTTAAAACCGTTAAAAAAACGGTCAATGACGCAAAAAGCAGCTTCGATCAAGAGATAAAAATCCAAGAACTCAAAGAGGACGCGAAAAAATACAAAGAGAGTATCGCAAAAACCACCGAAACGGTGCGAAAAAAGCTCACATTTGAGGAGCTTGACGAGCTCAAAAAGGGCGTAAACGACGTCACTAGCGGCATCACGGACGGCATAAACGACATGAAAAAGAGCGTCGAAGCGGTCAAAAATCCGGGCGAAGCCGTCAAAAACGCCGTTTTAGGCGATAACGAGAAAAAAGAGGCGTAATGTTTGAAGAGCTAAAACCGCATTTAGTAGAACTTAGAAAAAGGCTTTTCATCAGCGTCATGACCGTGATCGTGATGTTTGTCGTGTGCTTTAGCTTTTGGAATCAAATTTTAGACTTTATCATCGCGCCGCTGCAAAACACTCTGCCCGATAACCAAAAAATGGTCTTTCTCGAGGTGCAAGAGCCGTTTTTCGTAGCGATGAAAGTGGCGTTTTTTACGGGTTTTTTGCTCTCGCTGCCGATTATTTTTTGGCAGTTTTGGCTGTTTGTAGCGCCGGGACTTTACGAAAACGAGAAAAAGTACGTAATCCCGTTTGTTATTTCGGCTACTTTTATGTTTTTAGTAGGCGCTGCGTTTTGCTACTACGTCGTCGTTCCTATCGGCTTTGCATTTCTTATAAATTTCGGCCAACAGCTCTTTTCCGCGATGTTAAATATCGGCGGCTACGTCGGCTTTTTTACGAAATTAGTCATTGCATTTGGCATCGCGTTTGAGCTCCCCGTTATCACCTTTTTCCTCGCCAAACTCGGCCTAGTCGACGATAAGATGCTAAAAAACTCCTTCCGCTACGCTATCGTCGTGATTTTTATATTTGCCGCGATCATGACGCCTCCTGATATCCTCAGCCAGTTTTTGATGGCTGTGCCTCTCATCGGTCTTTACGGGCTTTCTATCTTTATAGCCGCCCGCGTAAATCCAGCTAAAAACGAAGAGCCCGAGCAGGAAACTGGCGAAGAAAAAGAGGACGAATAACCATGAAATCAAGTAGGCTAGCCAAATGAGTCGAATTCTAAATCCAAACTCGCTTGACGCCTACGACTACGAGCTGCCGCCGGAGCTAATCGCAAATTTCCCGACCTTTCCTAAAGAGGACGCCAGGCTGCTAGTTTACGAGCGAGCTAGCGAAAAAATATCCCATCTAAAATTCGGCGATTTGCCAGAGATTTTACCGCCTTGCGATATTATTTTTAACGATACCAAGGTGGTAAAGGCTAGAATTTTCGGCAAAAAACAAAGCGGCGGCGAGACGGAGCTTTTGCTAAACTCTCCGCTTGCGGACGGCAAATTTAGCGTCTATATAAAAGGTAAAGTCCGCGCAGGCAGCGTTTTAAATTTTGGCGAAAATTTGACCGCCGAGGTCTGCGAACTCTTTGACGACGGCTCGCGCACGGTCAAATTTAGCCAAAATAGCAAGCTTTTGGACACGGCCGCGCTTTATAAAATCCTATCTCACATCGGCCACGTGCCTCTACCGCCATATATCAAGCGAAGCGACACCGAGGATGATGAGAGCTGGTACCAAAGCGTGTTTGCTAAAAACGAGGGCGCGGTGGCGGCTCCGACGGCAAGCCTGCATTTTAGCGACGAGATGATCGCGCGTCTAGCAAAAGACCGCGAGATAGCCTACCTCACGCTGCACGTTGGCGCGGGGACGTTTAAGGGCGTGGAGAGCGAGGATATCACGCAGCACAAGATGCACGCGGAGTTTTACGATATCCCGCAAGATACGCAAAATTTGATAAACTCAAATAGACCGATCCTAGGCGTGGGCACAACGGTGACGCGCTGCGTGGAGGAATTTGCCAGGAGCGGCAAGCCTAGCGGCGAGTGCAGGCTGTTTTTAAATTTAAATAATAAACCGATCCGCCAAAACTACCTGCTTACGAATTTTCACCTGCCAAAATCGACGCTAATCATGCTCGTTACGAGTTTCGTCGGACTTAGGCAAACTATGCGGATCTACAAAACCGCCGTGGAGCAAAAGTACAAATTTTACTCCTACGGCGACGCGATGCTGGTTATATAGCCGTGAGTTTCGCGTATATTTTCCTGATTTTTGCCGCGCTTTATCTAGCGGTTTTGGGCGGTTGCTATTTTATGGATAAATTTAGAAGATCAAACGGCGTGATAAAAAAAGAAACTACGCAAAAAAACGAAGCAAGCGAGATCAGCGAATCTAGCGAGGCAAATACGCTACCAAAAGTTGATATTGCGGGCGGTTTGCTGTTTTTGGCCTCCTCCCTAAACGAGGACGCGCAAAAAAACACGAACTACGTGCTACTAGACTACGATATCGCCTATCCTAGGCTATTTTACGCAGATATCGCCGCTCTTGCAAAGCTCATCGACGCGATGGCTCAAATTTTCCTTTTAAACGTCTCAAAATCGACCGTTACGATCAAATTTTTGCTCTCAAACTACTATAAAAATAACATCAAATTTACCCTTAGCGTCCACTGCGATCACGACTTTTTTACGGTCAAAAGCACGCCTCGCGTAAATATGAACGCTCAAAGCCGCAAATACTACGAAACGGCGATAGCGCTAGCCGAGCAAAACGGCTCGAGCATCAGATTTGAGTTTGATCACGGCGTACGCATTAGCACCGAGATTTCGCTGCGTCTGTGCGACGATAAGCTCGATCTCATGAAAAGCTTTAAGATAAAAAATCCCAAAAATTTTAGTGCTCTCATCGCCGAGCCAAACCCCTACTCATTTAATATCATCAAAAAAGATCTCGAGTTTATCGGCATCGACGTGAAGCCTAGCAACGAGTGGAGTATCGTAAAACACCACATAGAGGACATGATCTTTCGCCCAAACGTCGTCTTTATCGAGGAGAGCTTGCTGCGCGAGATAGATGACGTCCTAGCTACGCTTTTGATAGAAAAAAAGATCGCGCTAGTCGTGCTAAAAACCACAAACGATCCGGTAAATTTAGACCCGAAAATCCGCGTCTGGACGCTAGTTCAGCCCTATCTCTCCGATACTCTCGTACGTATCTTAAACGAAGCTTACGAATTTGAGACGCAAAACGGGGATAAAATTTAGCTTTTTGAAATTTTATTCGCATTTTTAAAACCTTCATAACTCCCGATTTCGCTTATTAACGCCAAATTTGACCCAAAACCTCTAGCGCCAAAATGATATAATAAACCAAAATATCGGAGGCGAAAATGAATAAAATAACCTGCATCTGCCTAGGCGTGCGTAGTATGCAAAGGGCGCTCAAATTTTACCGCGACGGCCTAGGTTACGAGACGGACTGCAAAGAGGACAATCCGCCAGTGTGTTTTTTCAATACGCCGGGGACCAAATTTGAGCTCTATCCGCTAGACGCGCTGGCGCGAGATACCAGCGAAAACGATCCGCCGGGGGAAGCGGATTTGCCGGCATCACGCTAGCCTATAACGTAAAAAATAAAGAGAACGTGGATAGCGTCATAGAGCTAGTAAAAAAGGCGGGCGGAACTATCGTCAAAGAGCCCCAAGATACGTTTTGGGGTGGATACCACGCGTATTTTGTCGATCCGGACGTATACTACTGGGAGGTGGCTTGGGGGCCTGACTTTAAATTTGACGAGGACGGACTGCTCAAATTTTAGAGCAAACGGCGTCAAAGCGAGCTTTATTTTATCCGTCCGCTTGCAGCAAAGCTAAATTTAGCGGCAGCAAAAAAGGAAAAATCATGAAAAACATAGTCGTGTACATACACGGCAAAGGCGGAAGCGCGCAAGAAGCAGCCCATTATCAACCGCTTTTTGCGGATAGCGACGTGCTCGGGTTTGATTACGAAGCTCGCACACCGTGGGAGGCGAAAGAGGAATTTGTGCCGTATTTTGAGCTTATCATTAAAAGCCGCAAATTCGTGACGATCGTAGCAAACAGTATCGGAGCGTTTTTTGCCATGCATGCCTTGCGGGACATGCGTATAAAAAAGGCGCATTTTATCTCCCCTATCGTAAACATGGAAAATTTGATACTAAACATGCTGTCGCGGGCAAACGCGAGCGAGGAGGAGCTGCGGGACAAGGGCAAACTGAGCACAAAATTCGGAGAGAAACTTTCATGGAGATATCTTTGCTACGTCAGAGAGCATCCTATCTACTGGACGGCGCCGACGCATATTTTATACGGCGAAAAGGACGATCTAACCTCTTTTGAAACGATTTACGAGTTTGCAAACAGGGCCGGCGCAACGCTTACCGTCATGAAAAACGGCGAGCATAGATTTAGCACGGCGGAGCAAACGCGGCTTCTAGATGATTGGATACGGCGCTATAGCCGGTAGCGGCACCTAGCTAGGCTTGGAGGAGCTTTTTATCCAAGTCCATACGGTCAAATTTGACTCATAAATAGCTGCTCAAGTCGCTTTTAAATTTTAAGCAAAAACCTCGATTAAATTTACCGCGGAGCGTAAATTTAGCTCAAATTTTACTCGCCGTCCGCGCTAGCAACGACCAGCTAAGACGGCCCGGGCGTAGCCCTAGCGCAAAACTCAAATTTACCGCCGTTTTACCGCGCACCAAACTGCCTCAAAGCCCCAAATACCGCTTTAAAATAATCATCGCCGCGATACTATCTAGCCGTCCGTCGCGCCTGCTTTCAGCGTAAATTTCGCTCGCCTCAAAGCTACTCATCGCCTCGTCTTGATAGACCACCTCGCCGTCAAATTCGAGCAGCGACACGAAATGCGCGATCCGCCGCCGCATCTCGTCCTCGCTAGATCCTCCAAGCGGAACGCCCACGACTAGCTTTTTTGCCCCGTATTCGCGCAAAACGGCGCTAACGTCGCGTGCGGCTTGATTGCGATTTTTGCGCAGTACGGGCGTTTGCGGCATCACGGTTTGCCCGACGGCTAGCGCCACGCCGATACGTTTTAGCCCAATGTCGATGGCCATTATGCTCATTTTCGTCCTTTAGATTTTCTTAAATTTAGCAATAAATTTGACGGCGGCAAGCTCAAATTTGATACCTCCGCTACGCCAAATTTACAAAATAAAACGTCGCCAAAACGCATTTATCGCCGTCAAGCCGCCAAAATTTACTTCAAATTTTACCGCCTCTTTAACAAAAACTCGCGCGGCATAAATTTAACGCTAAATTTTACTCCACAAACACCGTAAGCCCCGATATTCGCAGCTTGCCTTCGAGTTCGTATTCGTAAATTTTATCGCCGAATTTCGCCAAAGCCGCATCAAGGCTCGCGCCGTTTTTGCAAAATTTTATCACCTCATCCTCTTGCGCGGGCGCGGGTTTGCCGCCGAAACGAAGCGCAAATTCGTCAAAATCGTTTATTAAATTTGCCGCGCCGCTAGCTATTAGCTCGTTTGTCCCGTCGCTCTCGCCTAGGCGCTGAGGTAGCGTAAATATCGGCACGCCAAGCTCTTTTGCCATGCGCGCGCTTTGCATCGAGCCGCTTTTAGGGTCGGCCTGCGCCACGACTAGAGCCTGCGAAAGCGCGACTACGATACGGTTTCGCTCCAAAAATCTATAAGCAAGCGGCGGTTCATCGGGGGCGTATTCGCTCAGAGCCAGCGCGTTTTGGTAGATTTCTTTGATGATTTTGGCGTTACTTGGCGGGTAGATTTTATTTAGTCCGTTGCCAAAAACGGCGATGGTATGCGGGAAAGCCCCCTTGTGCGCGGCGATATCCACGCCGATGGCCGCTCCGCTAACCACGCAAACGCCGCTGTTTGCCAGCGTCCTAGCCAGTGCCTCTACGCACTGCCTGGTGTAGGCGCTAGCCTTTCTAGAGCCCACGATCGAAATCATCGGACGCTCAAGCAGAGCCAAATTTCCCTCGAAATATAGCTTTTTCGGCGGCTTTTTAAGACGCAAAAGGCCGCTAGGAAGCTCAGCTAAGACGCTCAAAAGAGATCCTTTAGATAGACGACTTCGACCTCTTGCAGGAGTTTGGTGCTTTCTTGCAGGACTTCGATCGTGTTTTTGTGCGGATGCCCGATCGCGATGGCGTATGAGCGCTTTTTAGCCAGCTCGACGGCGTATTTTAGCTGCTTTCGCACGGCCGCTTTGGAGCCGTCGTGATCCAAAAACACGTCGCGCGCGATGTATGGCATCGAGTATTTTTTCGCCGCGCCGTAGACCTTAGTCGGCGAGGTCGTCTTGCTATCGACAAATATCAAATTTTCGTCCCGCACCGCCCGCATCATCCTATCCATCGCGGCCGCATCACTCGTAAATCGACTACCCGTGTGGTTGTTGATGTATTTTAGATTCGGAAAGTCTCGCTTGATACTTTGCAGTTTTTTAGCGATCTTTTCATAGTCGTCGTCGACCGTGAGAGTGCCGATCTCAGCACCCTTAAAGCCGCCTAAAGCCTGCATGGGCAGGTGAATCATATAAAAGCTAAAGCGCCGCGCCAAAACAGGCGTCTCGGGGTGGGCGGAAGTAGCTGGGAAAAATGACGGCGTGAGCTTTAGATTTACCGCTTTTATCGCGTCTGCTTGGTGCTTGTACGCCACGTCGTCGATGATGATGACTAGGCGCGGTTTGTAGCCAGCTTTTACGGCGGCCTTTACCTCGTTTGTCTCGGTTGCGCTTTTTTTATCCGTCTTTTTTGTGTCTGCAAATTTGGCCTTTTCGTCCTTTTTAGACTTTTCTTTTTCGCTCTTTTCTTGCTCGTTTTTCTCGGCAATCTGCGTCGCATTTTCGGCGTCAAATTCTACTTCGACCTGCCCCGCCTGATCGTTTGTAACACTTTTTACGTCGCTAAATTCGATATGGATTTTTTCTTTTTTTAGCGCTTGCTCGAGGGGATTATTTTGAGCTTGCCGCATAGGCGTATCGTCAAAGATCACGGCTTCGGAATTTTCAAAAATATGCGTTCTTTGAGGTGCTTGCGAGCCATCAAATTTAACGGTATCGCCGCTATTTTGAGCGGATTTAGCGGATTCGTTTTTAGAGCTTAAATTTGTCAAATTTAGCTCGCCGACCTTTTTGGCATTTGCGCCGTCCAGTTCGGAGGTATCGCGGGAGGCCAAATTTTCGCCATCAAGCGAGATTTTATCTTTGGTCGCAGGCGTGCCCTGCCCGCCTTTATCAAATTTGGTCTGCTCGTTTGGCAAATTTTGATCGTTTTTTTCTTCGGCTCTAGCTTTTTCGCCGCCGATTTTTATTTTACCTTTAGCATCCGCCTCGTCAAAAAGCGCCTTTATATCGGTTAAATTTGCTCTCGAGTGCACGCCTGAGGCGGCTTGCACGTCTTTTATGGTGACTTTTTCGGAAGCGATTGAGGTAGAAAGGCTTGGCTTATGGGTTAAATTTTGCTTTTGCTCGGGCTCGCTTTTATCGCCGAAATACCACTCGATTTTAGCTATTAGCGCGTTGTCGCTTTTAACATTTACCCTGACATCCAGCAGGTAAAACGCCCCAGCGAGCAAGATACAGGCGATGAGAAAAACGGAAAGTAGTAGCTTTAGGCCGCCGCGCGAGCGCCCCTTTTTGGAGCGCCTTTTCGCGGCCTTTTTTCTAGGTTTCGAGTTCAATTAATTTTTGCTTTGATCGATGAGTTTGCCCGAGCTGATCCAAGGCATCATGGAGCGTAGTTTTTTGCCGGTTTGATTTAGCAAGCTTCTCTCGGCGATGCCGCGCTCTGCGTTCATGCGCACGTATCCGGCCTTGCGCTCGAGAATGAAGTCTTTTGCGAATTTACCGTTTTGGATCTCTTTTAGGATTTCTTTCATCGCTTTTTTGCTATCTTCGCCGATGACGCGCGGACCACTCACGTAGTCGCCGTACTCTGCGGTGTTTGAGATAGAGTAGCGCATATCCGCCATGCCGCCTTGATACATTAGATCCACGATTAGTTTTAGCTCGTGGAGGCACTCAAAATACGCCATCTCAGGCTCATATCCGGCATCTACTAGCGTCTCAAAGCCTGCGTTTACCAGCGCGCAAAGTCCGCCGCAAAGTACCGCCTGCTCGCCAAAAAGATCGGTTTCAGTCTCGTCTTTAAATGTAGTTTCTATAATGCCCGTTCTGCCGCCGCCGATCGCGCTAGCGTAGCTTAGAGCTAGTTCTTTTGCTTTTCCGCTTGCGTTTTGCTCTACGGCGATTAGATCAGGGATGCCGCCGCCTCGGACAAATTCGCTTCTTACGGTGTGGCCAGGCGCTTTTGGGGCAATCATGATGACATCGATGCCTTCAGGAGCTTTTATCTGTCCAAAATGAACGTTAAAGCCGTGTCCAAAAGCTATCGCGTCGCCCTCGTTTAAATTTGGCTTTATATCTCGCTCGAAAATTTCTGCTTGAAGCTCATCCGGAGTCAGTATCATTATGACGTTTGCAGCCTTTGCCGCTTCGGCTACTGTTTTTACTTCAAAGCCCTTTGCTTCGGCTTTCGCCCAGCTTTTACCGCCCTTTGCTAGACCCACGATCACCTTTACACCGCTATCGCGTAAATTTTCAGCATGCGCGTGTCCTTGCGAGCCAAAACCTATCATCGCTACTGTTTTGCTTCTAATCAAGCTTAAATCGCAATCTTTGTCATAGTAAATACTTACAGCCATATTCTCTCCTCTTAAAAAATTTGTGAGATTATACTATTTAGTCGCTAAAATAAGCTTAACATATGTATTTAAGTTTTTTAAAAAGCCTTTTAGTGTAGAATTGTCACTTACGAAATCTTGATGCAAAGTGTAAAAAATGAATGAATCAATTTATAAACATATAAAGGCTCTTCCGCCGCTTGACGATACGATAATAAAAATTCAAACCGTTTGCTCAAACGACAATAGTTCGCTTAACGACCTATCTCAAATAGTCGAAAAAGACCCGATGTTAACGGCAAATATACTACGCTCGGCAAACTCCCCTCTTTATGGATTTAGCAGAGAGATTACTACGATATCAAGAGCCGTTACGCTGTTTGGTATGGCGACCATACGCGGATTTGCTCTATCAAGCGCGGTTAAAAAAAGCTTTAAGATAAACTTAGATCCATACGGCATCACTAGTCAAGATTTTTTAAATATTTCTATAATGCAAAATGCCCTAATGTATAACTGGTATTCAAAAATCAACGCTAGCGAGCTTACCGTTTTAAGCCCTGCCTCTTTTATGTTAGAAGTGGGCAAAATCGTCATCTCAAACGAGCTAAATGAAACAGGCAAAGCCGATGACTTTAAGGCAAAATTAAAAAATATTTCAAGCCCTTTTGATTTATCTGAGCTAGAAAACGAGATCGTCGGCATCTCTAACGAAACCGTAACGGCTAAAATTTTCGAACAATGGAATCTTGAACCTGAGCTTGTCGACGCTATTTTGTATTCAAACAACCCAGACGATGCGCCTGAACATATAAAAAGCTACTCAAAAGCACTTAAAGTCATAAAAAATGCTGTCAATATCTTTAACCAACTAAACGACGACAATCTGCAAAATACGCTAATGTACCTCGACGAATACGGCTTTGCACAAGATAAATTCCTCGAAGCCGTCGCAAAAGTTAAAGCTAATTTGTGAAAGAATTTTTAACCAAACTACTTGACGGAGTGAGCGAAAAGGAAGTCGCCTCCTCCGATAAAGAAATCCTACGAAATTTATTAAATTTAAACGCCGTAAGCCACCACAAAGATCGCTACTACCTAAATAACGGCTTTGTCTGCGGTAAACTCGATATAAGCGCAAACGGCACGGGCTTTTTGGCGCCCTACGACAAACGCTTTAAGCAAGATATAATAATAGAAAATAAAAATTTAAACGCCTCGCACTACGGCGATATCGTATTAGCAAAGCTCCTACCGCTAAAGAAAAAACGCCAAAGCGCCAAGGTCGTGATGACGCTAAAACTCGCCAACGAAACGAGCGTGGTTTATACCAAACAAATAGGCTCGGTGATCCTTGGCGTAAACGTAAAAACCGCGCTTAGCTCGCTGCTAAAAGCCTCGCAAAAATCGCTAAAAATGCTGCCGCAGGGTACGCTGCTAAAAATCGGCAACCTAAATAACGAAATAGTCGAGGTTATCGGCAACATAAACGACCCGCTTAGCGACGAAAAAATCTCGCTTGCCGTCTTTAATAAAAACGATGAATTTAGCGACGAATGCGAAGCCGAAGCGATCGCATGGGGCGACGAGGTCGATCCTGCGATGTACCCGCAGCGAGCGGATTTGCGGGAGCTAGCCTTTTGCACGATAGATCCCGTCGATGCCAAAGACTTTGACGACGCGATATATTTTGACGAGAAAAAACGCGAAATTTACGTCGCGATCGCAGACGTGAGCGAATATGTCACCCCCTACTCTCCGATAGATGCAGAAGCCAAAACGCGCGGATTTTCTATATATTTTCCGCACAAAGCCGTGCCGATGCTACCGCGAAATTTGAGCGAAAATATCTGCTCTCTCAAGCCAAATGCCGCGCGCCTTGCATTTTGTTTCAAAATCACACTAGGCGAAGGGGGCGAAGTCGCAAAAGAAGAGCTCTTAGAAGCTGTTATCGTCTCACAAAGGCGCTTTAACTACGACGAGGTCGATCAAATTTTACGCAGAGAACGCAAGGACGAAACCGGCTGGATAAAACCTCTTTTCGCGCTCACCTCGCGCCTACGCAAAAAGCGCCTGAAAAATGCGTTTGACTTTAGAACGCAGGAGCTTCGTATGAGCCTTGACGCAGACGGCGGGCTGGCCTCTACGAGATTTGAGACCGATACGGACTCGCACAGACTCGTCGAGGACTGCATGCTACTAGCCAACGTCGCTGCGGCAAAACGCATCGGCAAAGGCATTTTTAGAAATCACGGCTCACCGGATCTGCGAAAAATACAAATTTTACTCGAAGATCTCGGCGCTCTAGGCTTTGACTTCGTTTACGAAAGCGATATCGCAAATTTGGTCCGCAAAATCCAGGCTCAAGCCAACGCCGTAGGCAACCGCGAGGAGATAGACAAGCTCATCATAAAATCGCAAAAAAAGGCCGAATACGGCGCGCAAAATTTAGGCCACTTCGGACTGGGATTTGAGCGCTACACGCACTTTACGAGCCCGATCCGCCGCTACTCCGACCTTACGTTGCACCGCCTTTTAAAGGCCAAACTGCGCAACGACGAGAAATTTTTTAACTACCTGCTTTTAAATATAGAATCGACTTGCTCAAATTTAAGTGAACTTGAGCGCGAAGCCGACAGAGTCGCATTTGACTTTATGGATAGGAAATTTGCGCGCTGGGCGAAAGAGCGCATCGGACAGCGGTTTAACGCCTATATCAGCGAAAATCAAAATGTCGCGGTCGCCAGGCTTGACGACGAGATAAAGGGCGCTAGGATATTTTTGGGTGCGTACTGCGTAAATTTGCTACAAAAAGTCATCGTCGAAATCACGGACGTAAATATCGCGACGGCCGAAATTTTCGGCAAGGTCGTAAAGAAAATCGATGTATAGAAAAGAGCTTGAGACCGCGCTAAATGCGGCTAAGTTTCCAAATTATTTTTTGCTTTACGGCGCGGACGAATATCAAATCGAGCTTTTTGCGAAGGAAATTTTAGCTAAATTTAAAGATTTTGAAATTTTGAGCCTTTACTGCGACGAGTATGATTTTGACGTTGCGCGAGTGCATCTTTGCGAGCCTTCGCTCTTTGGCGACAGTCCGCTTTTGCACGTAAAAAGCGATAAAAAAATCCCCGCAAAAGAGCTAAAAATCCTGATAGAAGGTTGCAAAAACGGCGGAGTATTTATTTTTGAGCTTTTTGAGCCCGACGCGAAAGCCGTTTTTGATACACAAAAGGCTTTCGGGGTAAATTTTGCGAGATTTTTTAAACCGGGTTCGCCCGAAGAAGCCGTAAATTTACTCGGTAGGCAAGCCGCAAAAATGAGCCTAAACATCACGAGAAACGCGCTTTTTGAACTATACCGTATACATAACGAAAATTTATATCTAGCCGCAAGCGAGCTAAACAAACTAGCCTCCCTAAACGAACCCGTAAACGAAAATATCGTGAGAAGCTTGGTTTTTTCGCTCTCAAGCGTGAGTTTTGACGATTTTTTCGATAAATTTATCGCGCTAAAAGATATTAGAGCGGATTTTTTCTCCTGCGCGGATGATGGAAATTTTAATGAAATTTTATTTATAAACTCGCTTTACCGCGCGTTTTTTAGACTCTTTAAACTACATGCGGGCATCAAAATAACAGGCAAATTCGACATCAAAGAAACGCTCGGCTATGCGCCGCCGCCAAACGTCGCAAATGAACTAAAAAGACAGTGTCTGGCGGTAAATTTAAAAGCATATAAAGAAATATTCACCGCGCTAAATTTGGCGGAATTTGAGCTAAAAACAAACTCTGCGCTCGATAAAAAAACTTTTCTACTCTCCTGCGTGCTGGGCCTGCAAAATCTTATCGGCAAAAACAGCAAATATTAAGTAAAAAAAAGATAAAATCAGCTCTTGTCGAAAGACTTCCTTGCCCGTTTGCAACTACGCAAGCGAGCTTAATACCCACAAGGAGAATCAATGAAGCACTATGAGCTTTTATTCATTTTGAAGCCTACTTTGACGGAAGAAGAAGTAAGCGCAAAAGTTGATTTCGTTAAAGAAATCCTAACCAAAAACGGCGCAAATATCGCGTCTGTGCAGTCTATGGGCACTAGAAAACTAGCCTATACCGTAAAAAAATACGAGCGCGGAACTTATTTCGTCGTGTATTTCGAGGCACCGACTCAAGCTATCGCAGAAGTCGAGCGTATTATCAGAATCACCGAAGAGATCATCAAATTCTTAACGGTCAAATTTGAAAACAAAAAAGAGATCGCCGCTTGGGAAAAGATGAGCAAGGGCATCAAACTAAATAAAAAAGAACCGAAAGTCAAAGCAGAAGAAGCTCCGGCAACGCAAGAATAAGGACGAAAAATGTTTAATAGAGTCGTTTTGGTAGGAAATTTAACACGAGATATCGAGCTTAGATATACGACCGCGGGCGCAGCCATAGGCAACAGTGCTATCGCCGTAACGAGAAAATTTAACGTAAACGGCGAAAAACGCGAAGAAACGTGCTTTATTGATATAACATTTTTCGGAAAACAAGCGGAAATAGCAAACCAGTATCTTTCCAAAGGCTCAAAGCTTCTAGTCGAGGGTCGCCTAAAATTCGACCAATGGACGGACAATAACGGACAAAATAGAAGCAAGCACACGATCAGCGTGGAAAATATGGAGATGCTAGGCGGAGGACAACAGCAAGGCGGATATAATCAAAATAGTAATCAAGGCTATCAGCAAGGCGGTTACCAAAATAACGGCTACGGCGGCTATCAAGGTGGACAAAATCAGCAAAATAGCTACGCTCAAAGCGGCACACAAAGGCAAAATTTTAATAAACCGCAGCAACAAAAGCAACAGCCAAAAGACGAATACTATGGCGATAACGTCCGAGAAATAGATATAGATGCCGACAAATACGATGACGGCGACGAAACCATACCATTTTAATTAAGGAAAAAACGATGGCTGAAAAAAGAAAATATTCACGCAAATACTGCAAATTTACAGAGGCAAAGATAGATTTTATCGACTACAAGGACACTTCACTTTTGAAGTACTGCTTGTCGGAGAGATTTAAAATCATGCCAAGACGCCTAACTGGCACTTCTAAAAAATACCAAGAGATGGTCGAAAAGGCTATCAAGCGTGCTCGCCAAGCAGCCTTGATACCTTACGTAGTCGATCGCGACGACGTAGTAACTAATCCTTTTGAGGGACTATAATTTTTAAGCCCTTTTTAGGGCTTAAATTTCTTAAATTTTATTTCCACCCCCCCCCTACATCACTTTTCTAAGC
>JBHRQF010000003.1:0-17364 GCA_042645325.1 Campylobacter sp.
ACAATTACGCAAAATTTTATTTGAGGAGTATTTTCTATGAGTTTTATTAAAAAAACTTTCGGCGGACTTAGCGCGTCTTATTACCTGCGGCATCTATTTTTCGGTGCTATCTTTACGGCTTTGTTTATAGCGCTTATGTATAACGGAGGCGATAAGCGAATTTTTAGCTATCTCATCTTTATCGCAAACACCTTTTTGTATCCATATTCTCGCTTTGTTTATGAGAGTATCGTTGATTTTATATTTGGAAATAACGTATTTTTCGTAAATGCGTTATTTTTACTTGTAGCAAAATTTATAACCATGCTGCTTTGTTACGGTTTTGCTTTTATTATCGCGCCGCTGGGGCTTTTGTATCTATACTTTTATCATACGAAAAATAAAACCTTTGACGAGTAAAAATCAATTTGCGCGCGGTGGCCGGGCAAATTTATAGCCAAAGGCTAAAAGCCGAATGCCGTCTCTCCGCTGCCGATTTTTAGGGCTTTGCCGCTTTGCGTCATCACGCCTAGGCCATGCTCCATATCCCACGAGCAGCTAAATTCAAAGCCTATTTTCGCGGTTCTGCCGCTAAGTAAAATATAGATATTTTGTAGCTCCAAAAGCCTACCAAGCTCGTGCGGCGCGTAGATATTTGGCATAAAATCACTCTTTGTCTCGCTCGGATAGTCGTAAATTTCTTGCCATTTTGGATAATTTTTTAAAATCTCGGTCAGAATTTCGTTTAAAATTTCCTCCTGATTTTGCCTTAAAAAATCAACTGCGTTTGAGTGCGTACGGCTTGGTTTGTATACCTCATCGCCTTTTTTGTTTAGAAACGCGCAACAAAATTTTACCTCTTGCTCTAAAATTTTACCGAAATGTTCGAGTTCTATCTCAAAGCCGAAATCGTCAAATTCATCTTCATCATACTCTTCTTCTATAAATTCATGCAAATTTTCGGGATTTGCAAGATAATCTTTAAAAAATTTAGCAATGCGTTCGTCTCCGGTAAAGACATAGTCCCTGTCCGCGTCGTAGCTTTTTTGCAGATATTTTAGTGCCGCCTCTTTTTGACCGCAGGCTAGACAGCACTCGCCTCTATAATAGTCTTTCACGTATGACGGCCTATCTTTTGCCTTATCGCACTTATACATCTCATCGATCCAGCGCAGGACGTTGCCGCAGTCTTTCAGCTCTTCGTATTCGCTTATCATGCGGTGCGCGTAGATGTACGCATCGTAGATTTTGTACTTTTCCTCGTCTGCTTCCGCCCATTTTGTTTCTATAAAATCCACGATTTGCGCTTTGGTTATCTTTGATTTTTTAAGTAGCGATTTGCTTAAAAATACGTCGATTTCGTCCATTATTTTTTGCGCGTTCATTGTTACTCCGTTATAAATTTCCTACTGATTTGCCTTACGATCTGAAAATAATCGCCGAATTTTTCCTCGACTTTTTTGAAGTTTTTTACCTTATACGCATCTTTTTTTATCGCGATGACAGAGCATCAGATAGGTCGTAAAGTGTAAAATATCTAAAATTTCGGCCCTTAAATTTTTGTCTTCTATCTCGGTTTCTAGGCAGATTTTTAGGATTTTTTTGAAAATTTTCTTATCAAAATAGCAAAAATCATAGAGCAAAATGAAAAACGAGCTGTCGTTATCTCTGTCTATTTGCTCTCTCAAAAATGCTATCTCATCGGTTTCGTTCGTCATAAAAAGCCGTCTTTATAATCAGTCCGAGCCCCGCAAAAACCACAACGCAGACGAAAACTATCTGAGATATATCAAGTAGCGTCATTTTGCCGTCTTGGCTATCGTCTTGTCGCTTGTTTGGTTGTCACGCTCTTTTAGTTGACCGCACGCCGCGCTGATGTCAAGGCCCTTGCTTTGCCTTATAGTGCAGGTCACGCCATGATCTCGTAGGTACGTCTGAAATGCCTCCATATCGGCCGTGTTCGGGCGTCCGTATTCGCTGCCTTCGTGCGGATTAAAGTAGATCAAATTTACCTTTGCCTTGATGCCGTGCAGCAGCGAGACGAGCTTTTTGGCGTCCTTTATGCCGTCGTTCATGTCTTTTATGACGAGATACTCAAACATCACTCGCTTGCGCATATCTATCGGAAAGCCCCTAACCGCCTCCATAACGGACTCGATTTTGTAGGCGTTATTTATCGGCATCAGTTTGCTGCGAAGCTCGTTAGTAACGGCGTGTAAAGATATAGCTAACAGCACGCCCAGATCCATCTTGCCGAGCTTTTTTATCTGGCTGCCTAGTCCGCTCGTACTAACGGTCTGGCGACGCGGAGCGATAGCTAACCCGTTGTTTTCCTTTAAAATTTTTATGGCTTTACTGACGTTTTCTAGGTTATCTAGAGGCTCGCCCATGCCCATATATACGACGTTTACGCGGCGTTCGTAGGGGATTTTATTTTCTCTTTTTATCCATAAAATTTGACCTACGATCTCGCCCGGCGTTAGGTTTCTCGTTAGTCCGCTCTTGCCCGTTAGACAAAACGAACAACCCATGCGGCAGCCTACCTGCGAGCTAACGCAGATCGTATAACGAGCGTGGCGCGCTACTTCGCCGTTTCCGTCACTGAGCTCTTCTTTCATCGGCAGCAACACGCTTTCTATCCGCAGCCCGTCTTTGAGCTCAAAAAGATATTTGATCGAGCCGTCGGCGCTCTGCTCAAATTTGACGCATTTTAGCGGGTCGAGGTAAAACCCCTGCGCCAAATTTGCACGCAAATCCTTTGGCAAATTTAGCATTTCATCGAAACTAGTTGCGTTTTTTTTGTATATCCACTCGAAAATTTGCTTCGCGCGAAACGGCGGCGAGAGCTGCTCTTTTAGCTCATCTAATGTAAAATCAAGCAAATTTTTCAAATAATTTCCTTTTGTTTTAGGTATTTTTCGAGCTCTTTTTTAGCCTGCTCGTGGTTTTTGATAAAATCTTCGTGTGCGTTTTTATCGCAAAAATTCGTCGCTACGAATATGCCGTAAGCCGGGATTTGAAATTTTTGCGCGACTTTAAGGACAGCAAAAAATTCCATATTTTCTAAAAAATATCCGCGACAAAAAAGCTTGTGAGCCAAATTTTGGTCGATCGTGATAAAATTTGATGAATTTACCTTGCATGTTCCACGTGGAACAATAGAGGCGATTTCACTTTCTATCGGCGAATAGCTTTCATTTTTTAGGCTTGAAATTTCGATGTTTGCCGCGGCCGAGCTCTCATAAATTTCAAAAATTTCACCGTCTTTGTAAAGTCCTGCCGAGCCTATAAAAATGATTTCACTTGGCAGCGCATTTAAAATTTTATCCGGGTTTTGTGAGGATTTCGCGCTTTGCAAAATAGGCGAATCAATCAAATTTAGCCTCTCGTCAAGCTGCCGATTAGCCGTCAAATTTTGCTCGTATCTACCGCAACCATCAACCATAGCTCGCTTTTGCAAAAGCTCCGTCAAATTTATGCTCATATCCACTAGCCCTACACCCATCGGTAGCGCGAAAGGAAATATCTCGTTTCGTCCCGCTGAAATAATCACGCCCTGCCCTCTTGCGCGCTAAATTTGAGTACAAATTTCATAGCCTAACCTCGATACCGTTTTGTCTGAGATAGGTTTTAAGCGCCCTAATCTCGATCTCTCTAAAGTGAAAGATAGAGGCTGCTAGGCATGCGTCCGCGCCCACTAAAAATGCATCCTTAAAGTGCTCCATTTTACCCGCGCCGCCGCTTGCGATGACGGGGATGTCAAGCGCGCTAAAAATTCGCGTTAAATTTAAATCAAAGCCGTTTTTAACGCCGTCGCAGTCCATCGATGTGAGTAAAATTTCACCCGCACCGCGCTCCTGCGCTTCTTTCGCCCACGCTAGAGCGTCCTTGCCGGTATCTAGCCTGCCGCCGTTTATAAAAACCCTATAATCCTCGCCCGTTTTCTTCGCGTCGATCGCGACTACGACGCACTGCGAGCCGAATTTATTCGCTGCTTCGTCTATCAAATTTGGATTTTTTATCGCGGCTGAGTTGAGGCTGATTTTGTCGCAGCCGACATTTAGTAGGCGCGAGATATCGTCGATCGTGCGTATGCCGCCGCCCACGGTTAGCGGGATAAAAAGCTCGCGCGCGACCCGCTCTACGACGTCAACGATCGTATCGCGCTCAAGGTGCGACGCCGTGATATCGAGGAAGCACAACTCATCCGTGCCCTCCTCGTTGTAGCGTTTGGCTATCTCGACCGGATCGCCCGCATCCACGAGACCTACGAAATTTACGCCCTTTACCACGCGTCCGTCTTTGACGTCTAGGCATGGGATTATGCGTTTTGCAAAATGATTCATCGCTCTTCTTTAGCTAAAATTTGGCTTTATTTTAGCTAAATTTGACTTATCTAATCATTACATAAGATATTTTTGGGTAAAATCGGCGAAATTTAGGAAAAAAATGGAAAATATTAAAGCAAAAAAATGCTTCGGACAAAATTTTTTACACGACGAAGCGACGCTAAACAAAATCATCCAAGCGATTCCCAAAGATACGCGAAATATCGTTGAGATTGGGCCTGGCTTAGGTGATTTGACATTTAGAATTTTGCGGATTTGCGGCGTAACTAGCTACGAGATAGATACCGAGCTTTTTGCGTTGCTGCAGAAAAAATTCGCAAACGAAATTCAAAACGGACGATTGAAACTTTTTTGCAAAGACGCGCTGGATCAATGGAGCGAAGACGGCCTAAGCGATGAGCCGTATTTTTTAGCGGCAAACCTGCCCTACTACGTCGCTACGAAGATGATCCTAAATGCGATCGAAGACGAGAAATGTCGCGGCCTGGTCGTGATGATACAAAAGGAAGTAGCGCTCAAATTTAGCGCAAAAAGCGGCGATAGGGATTTTAGTTCTTTGGCGATTTTGGCCTCGCTTCAAGGCGGCTGCGAGCTACTTTTTGACGTGGATGCGAGCTGCTTTAACCCGCCGCCGAAGGTGACTTCCTCGGTTATAAAACTGCAAAAAAGTAAAAATTTAATAGGCGAAACGGGTATATTTGAGAGTAAATTTGAATACGAAAAATTTAAAACTTACCTCAAAATCGCCTTCAGCGCGCCTAGAAAAACGCTAATGAAAAATTTGAGTTCAAGCTATAACAAGCCTGAAACCCAGCGAATTTTCAGTATGCTAAATTTGAGCGCAAATATCCGTCCGCACGAGCTAAATGTCGATCTTTATCTAGAAGTATTTAAAAATTTAAAGGAAGATAATGAACGACAAGAACGAAGAAAAAGCGGTGGTTTCTCAGGGCAAGAGCAATAAAAAGCACAGATTTCGCCCGAGAAATAAAAATAAACAAGAAAATTTAGATCAAAACGCGCAAAACGGCGAGCAAAAAGCCAGCCAAAGCGTGATAGATAATTTCTTTTTAGAGCCTTTTGACGGCGGCGAACAGCATGCGCAAAACGGCGAACAAACTAACGCTAACAAACAAAACGGCAAAAAAAATCGCAGTAAAAACAATAAACAAAACTCCCAAAACGGCGCGCAAGGCGAAAATAAAAACGCTAACAAGCAAGCCGCTAACGCCGAAAATCAAACAGCAGAAGCTAAGCCTAAAAAACAGCGAAAGCCGAAGAAAAATTTACCTGCCAAGCTAAGCGGCAACGAGCAGTGGCAGCAAGATATAGCTAGCGCCATGGAGGCTAACAAAGCCGTCCATGAACTACGCCTCGAGCCGATGAAATACCTAAACTCGACCGATCACAGGATCCGCGTCACGCCTCTTGGAGGGCTGGGCGAGATCGGCGGAAATATGACGATATTTGAGACCGACACGAGCGCAATCATCGTGGATATCGGCATGAGCTTTCCTAGCGAGAGCATGCACGGCGTGGATATCCTGATCCCCGACTTTGACTACGTACGCAAGATAAAAGACAAGATAAAAGGCGTCGTCATCACGCACGCACACGAGGATCATATCGGCGCGGTGCCCTACTTTTATAAAGAGTTTAAATTTCCGATTTATGCTACGCCGCTACCGCTCGGCATGATAAATAACAAATTTGAAGAGCACGGGCTAAAGCAGGAGCGTTCGCTTTTCCGCTCGGTCGAAAAGCGCAAGCCGTATTTGATAGGGGATTTTGAGGTCGAGTGGATACATATCACTCACTCTATCATCGACGCCAGCGCACTTGCCATCACGACAAAGGCAGGCACCATCATTCATACGGGGGACTTTAAGATCGACCACACGCCGATCGACGGCTACCCAACAGACCTTGGCAGACTCGCATACTACGGCGAGCGCGGCGTGCTGTGTCTCATGAGCGATAGCACGAACAGCTACAGAGAGGGCTTTACTAAAAGCGAAAGCAGTGTGGGTAAGACTTTTGACGCTATTTTCTCAAAAGCCAAAGGCCGCGTGATAATGAGCACGTTTAGCTCCAATATCCACCGCGTCTATCAGGCGATCGACTGGGGACTAAAATACAACCGCAAGGTCTGCGTCATCGGCCGCAGCATGGAGCGCAACCTTTACACGGCGATGGAGCTTGGCTACATCAAGCTGGATAAGAAAATTTTCATCGACGCTAACGAAGTCGGCAAATTTAAAGATAACGAAGTGCTGATCGTCACCACGGGCTCTCAGGGTGAGACGATGAGTGCGCTGTACCGCATGGCTACGGATGAGCACAAATACATCAAAATAAAGCCGACCGATCAGATCATCATCAGCTCAAAGGCGATCCCTGGCAACGAAAGCAGCGTTTCTACAGTGCTAAATTTCCTCATCAAATCAGGCGCTAGCGTCGCATATCAGGACTTTAGCGAGATACACGTGAGCGGTCACGCGGCGCAAGAGGAGCAAAAACTGATGCTGCGCCTAATAAAGCCTAAATTTTTCCTTCCTGTCCACGGCGAATACAACCACATCGCAAAGCATAAAGAAACGGCCGTAGCCTGCGGCGTGGACGAGCGAAATATCTATCTGATGAGCGACGGCGATCAGATGGAAATTTGCCAAAAATACATGAAGCGCGCCAAGACGGTAAAAACGGGCAAGGTATTTATCGATAACCAAATCAACAAGCAAATTTCAGACGACGTCGTGATCGATAGGCAAAATTTGGCTGAAGCGGGGGTCGTGATGATCATCGCGCAAATTTCCCGCCACGGCGCTAAGCTTATAAATAAGCCTCGCGTCATCAGCTACGGTCTGGTTGGCGACAAGCAAGACGGCGAGTTTAGAAAAGAGATGGAGGGCGTGCTAGAGCAGTATCTAAGCAATGTCAAGGAGGAGCTTTTGAAAGACGGCAGGATGCTCGAGGGGCAGGTGCGCCAGGTTATCCGTAAGCATATATTTAGAAAAGTCAAAAAATACCCGACCATCGTGCCGATCATATACCTGATGTAAGGGTACAAAATGAGCGATACAATCAAAATAGCCGCTAACGTGTTAAAAACGGAAGCTAACGAGCTAACGAGAAATGCCGAGATTTTAGACGGCGAATTTGAAAAAGCAGTTGAGGTTCTATACAAAACTAAAGGCAAAGTCGTAGTCACGGGCGTGGGTAAGAGCGGACACGTCGGCGCCAAGATCGCCGCGACGCTTGCTAGCACGGGCACGCCTAGCTTTTTCATGCATCCGACCGAGGCGATGCACGGCGATCTAGGTATGATCGGCAAGGACGATACGCTGCTAGCTATCAGCTTTAGCGGCGAGAGCGAGGAGCTAACCAAAATCCTGCCTCACGTGCAGCGTTTTGGCGTGCCGATAGTCGCGATGGCAAAGGATAAATTTAGCACGCTGGGCAAATTTAGCGACGCATTTGTGAAACTTGACGTTAGTAAGGAGGCCTGCCCGCTAGACGCCGCGCCGACCAGCTCGACGACGCTAACGTTAGCCCTAGGCGATGCGTTAGCGGTTTGCCTGATGGAAAAGCGAGGCTTTAAAAAAGAGGATTTTGCAAATTTTCATCCAGGTGGAAGTCTTGGCAAGAGATTATTTTTAAAAGTAAAAGACGTGATGAGAAGCGAAAATTTGCCGATAGTCCGCTGGAATGCGAGCCTAAAACAAGCGATCGATACGATGACGCACGGTAAACTCGGCACCGTCCTTATTGTCGATAAAGACGGCGTTTTAGACGCGATTTTAAGTGACGGAGACCTTAGGCGCGCGCTGATGAGAGAGGATTTTGATCTAAACGACGCTGCGATCAAATACGCGACGCTAAAGCCAAAAGAGCTAAATGATAAAGAGATGTTAGCGATAGATGCGTTAGCGCTCATTGAGCGGTACAAGATCCAGTTACTAGCCGTCGTAGAAAACGGCGTTCCGGTCGGTGTTCTACACATACACGACCTTGCAAATTTAGGACTATAAAATGCAAAAAAGCAGATTAAATAAATTTATATCGCATAACACGAGTTATTCGCGCAGAGAGGCTGACGAGCTCATAAAACAGGGCAAAGTTAGCGTAAACGGCCGCGTCGTTAGCGAGCTGGCTAATAGCGTTAGCGATGAGGATAAAGTAAAGATAAACGGCCGCATTGTGAGGCTAAAAAAAGAATTTACCGTGATCGTTTATCACAAACAAAAAGGCGAACTCGTTAGTAAAAAAGACGACCGCGGACGCAAAACGATCTATGATAGTTTGGATCGTCAGTTTGCAAAATTTGTTAGTATCGGGCGACTTGACTACGCTAGCGAGGGGCTACTTTTGCTAACGGACGCTCCAGCGATCGCTACTGCACTGATGAATAGCGACGTCGAGCGCGAATATTATCTAAAAGTAAAAGGCGAGATAACGCCCGAAGTGATAACGGCGATGAACGAGGGGTTTTTTGCCGCGGATGCCACCAAGGGTGCGCATGCTAAAACTGCGATAAAATCAATGGAATTTAAGCCGTTTTTGGACTATAAAATTTTTGGCTCTAGCGGCGGTTTTACAAAGCTAAAAGTCGTGATAAACGAGGGACAAAACCGCGAGCTACGCCGATTTTTCGGATATTTCGACCTTGAGGTAATGGATCTAAAACGCGTTAGTTTCGGGCGCGTCGATCTTGGTATGCTAAAACCGGGCAAATGGCGTTATTTTGAAAACGGCGAATACGAAGCGCTGAGGGATTTTCTAAAGGTAAATAACGTTAGGTACTAACCTTTTGTAAGGCGGTTTTTGCCGTTAGTTATATAACACAGCTAAAATTAGCTGTGTTATAATTCTGTAGTGACATAAAATCACTTGTTCATGAACATCGTTTCTTGAAAAATAACGTTAGCGATATATGAAAACATCTGAAACGCTTTAAAATTATTTATAAAAATTGGCGATACGTGCAAAATTGAGCTAGCAAATATAAAATTGTAATCTTCGCCATAACCAGCCATCTTTCTTATAGCGGTAAAATATTCGTCAAATTTCATACAATAGATTGATTGTTAAGTATTTGTGGCGCGTAGCAACTGCCCCCCCAACATAGTTAAAACCGCAAGCGCCAAATAATGCTCAAATTTAGCCGTTTTTACTTTGGAGGGAGCTATTTGCTTCTCGGAGAATCAAATAGCCAAGCGGGCTTCAAAAGCTAAATTTTATTCTCCGAAAGCAGGATAAAAATCAGCGGATTTATCAGCGTTTCGCCGCGTGCGGCGTAGAGCATTACGTCCTCGAAATAGTTATCGTTGATACCGTAAACGTGGTATTCGTATGCGCCTATGCCGTATCCCATCGGAGTGATGTCTACGCGCGAGTACCAGGCGTCTTTAGCTAGGATGTAGCGGCTTGTGTCTTGCGAATACACCCACAGCACGACATCATCTTTGTTCTTTTGCCGCATGAGCCAAGTAAACGAGTTTGAGATGTCGTAGAAAAAGTACGTGTCGCCGTTTGGCATCACTGCCTGAGCCGTATTGTTTAGGTCGCTGATGAGCGCCTTGCTCTCAAAGCAGAGGTATTTGTTTAGCTCGATGTCTAGCGGCTTTTTTTCTACGTTGCCGTGGCGAACTACGATTTTACCCTCGCTAGTATCCACAGAAAACGCGAGCAGCGCCACCACGCCGATAAGTAGCACGGCGGCGAAAATTTGCCTTATCATAATAAAACTCCTCGCAAAAGGTAGTATTTAGCGACGAAAAAGCTGCAAACAAGAGCATTTACGATGAGCCAAAAAGAGGAAAGTTTAAGCAAATGCTCGTAAGGTTTTTTCACGATTAGCTCAACTAAAAACGCCGATATGCCGTAGAAAATACCCAAAAACAGCGAACCCCAGATGAGGTAACCGACGTAAAAATACTCGCCCTTTAGCATGCAGTACGGGCATTTGTGATTTGGTTGCTCGTAGACGTAAAGTCCGAAAAAATAAGTAATCGCGTAGTATGCGATAAACAAAAAAAGTAGATTGCAAACAAAGCTCGCCATCGTCTGTTTGAGTAAATTTAGCGTCAAAATGACCGCAAAAACGGCGTAGTAAAATATGACTAAATTTAACTTCGTATAGCCAAACGGTAGCTTTGGCGCCTGAAATACGACCGAGCAGCAAAAGACGGGCACTTTTAAAGGTACGTTGCTAAAAAATAGAATCTCGGCGGCAAATTCGATCAAAACGGCGATAAAAAGTATCGTGAAAATGACGTATTTTCGCTTTAAATACGGAAAATTCGTCGCCTTTAAATCAAGCGAATTTATAATGAGCCACAGCCCAAAGCCAAAGATGAGTAGTAGCTTTAGCAGTAGCAAAATGCCGCCAAATTGATTTGATCCGATGACGCCGGCCGAGCACATGGCGCCGGGTACTACGTCTGCTAGCTCGTTTAGAGATAGCGCGAAAAATACGAACAAAACGATCTTGCAAACTACGGCGAAAAACAAAATCGTATTTACGAGGTAGTTGCGTTTTTCGAGGTCGTATTGTAAATTTGACGTCGAGTTAAAGTCCCATAGTCGCATGATGCGCACGACGAAATACTGCGAAATACCCATCAGCACGATGATGATAAGCTCGATCAGTAAAAACGCGATGACAACGTCCGATAAAAATACGCTCACAGCATCTCTCCGTCCTGCATCCTCACGTAGCCGTCCACGAAGTCCAGATCGTCAAACAAAATGTCGTGCGTGGCGACGACGACGGTCTTTTTTAGCTCTTTGAATTTTTTCAGCATTTCGATGAAAATAAGCGAGTTTTGTTTGTCCAAATTTGCCGTCGGTTCGTCGGCTAGTATGACGCTAGGATCCATCGCTAGAGCCCTTGCTATCGCACATCGCTGCTTCTCGCCGCCGCTTAGCTTTGAGATTATTTGATCTTTTTTGTGCGCGATGTTGGCGAGATTTAGCGCGCGCTCGATTTGCGAATTTAGCTCGGCTTTTTTAAGACTTGTTAGGCTTAGCGGCGCTAGCACGTTTTGATAGACGCTAAGGCCCTCGATCAGGTTAAAGGACTGAAATATAAACCCGACCTCGCTATGTCTAAAATTTGAGCTCATGATGTCGGGTAGTTTTGAGACGTTGCGACCATTGATCAGCACTTCTCCGCTGCTTGGTTTGCTAAACGCGCCGAGTATTCCTAGTAGCGTGCTTTTGCCGCTGCCGCTGACGCCTTTTAGGATAACTAGATCGCCGCTTTTTACCGTCAAATTTATATTTTTCAGCGCGTGAAATTCGTTGGGTTTGTTTTGATTGTAAATTTTACAGAGATTTTTTACTTCTATCGCGTTCATTTTACCGCCTCGCTCATGTCGCTAACGGCTATGCGCCACGACGGGATGATGACGAATGCCAAAAACGGAATCACGCTAAAAACGAAGATCAAAAACAGCATATTAAAGTCGATGATCGGCGTGAAATCGGTAAAATTCGCCACCTCGCTGCCTAAAAATATATCGCGCAAAAACGGCGCGCCGAATAAAAACACGTAGAGATACGCTCCCGCAACGCCTAGCAAATAGGCGCTAAAGGAAACGACGATGTTTTGGATAAATTTAAGCGCGATGATATTTCTCACGCTAAAGCCGATACTGCGCAATATCGCGATCTCCTTTTTCTTCTCGCCGTAAGCGAGCGAAATTTGATTTTTTAGCAGGATAAAAAACGAAACCATCGCCACGACGTAAAGCACCATGAAAATGCCGCCTTTGTAGTAGTAAAGGTGCCTTATTTTAGCTACTCCGTCCTCGATACTCGTAACCTCGGTATTTGGATAGACGTTTTGGATCTTTAGCGCCACTTCGCTGATCTCGTTGACGTTTGGCACCTCGACGTAGAGTCTCGTGTATTCGCCCTCTTTTAGGCTTAGCACCTCGCGCGCGGTGGCGGGATTCATGTAGATGACGTCGTTTGAGACGATGCCCGTTTCATGCGGCACGGTTTTGTTGATCTTTATCGGGATCATCTTTTCTTCGGTTAAAAAGTTAAAAACGTCCTCGTAATAAAGCTCCGCCATCTCTTTTTTCACGCCTTCGCCCACGATCATCTCGTTTTCGTCTAAATTCTCATCTCCGACGATGTGAAACCAAACTCTTTTTTGCGCGAAATAATACTCTCCCTCGACTGCGCCCTCTACGCTAGCTACGCCCGCGATCTTTGAGACGTCGTAGATGTAGCCGTCGTGCATCAAGTCGCGTTTGCCCGCGCGCAGAGCTTCGACGACGACTTCCGGTTTTGAGCGGATCAAATTTGTAAGGTCGCTTTGGATAGAGCTTGAGACGAAAAGAACCGCGCTTAAGATAAACACGGTAAAAGCGAAGATAAAAAAGCTAAAAGCGTGATCGGCACGGTCTTTATAGAGCAGCGTAACTGCGTAATCGATAAAATTTTTACTCGGCATAGACAAACTTCCCGTACTCTTTTGAAATAAAATTCGTCGAAATTTGCGCGTCTTTGACGGATTTTTGGATCAAATTTAGCTGAGCCTCCTTGCCCGCTCTATCAAAGCCTAGATAATGCGCCCCGATACAAACGTAAAGGATCGCAAAAAAGCCCGCTAAAACGCAGATGAGCCTCACATCAACCTCTCTACTAAAAGAGTCGTGATCTCGTCAAATTTGACTATCTGTTTACCGCCGTGGTCTTTGGCGAAGGTCTTAGCGTCCTCTTCGCTGGCAAACGGTATGAGCTCGTTGCCCATAGGTCCGAGTACGTTTGAGCCGGTTACGTAGTAGGCGGTTCTAGCGTCGATTTTGTTTAGCTTGTAGTAGTCGCTAACGTAAATTTGATCGTCTTTTTTGCCTTTTTCGAAATAGTACTTCATCATGTCCTTGACGCCGTCAAAGTAAAGCTCCTCTTTGCTTGTTTTCATCATCGTCGCCCACTGCGGGTTTTTGCCGATTAGCATACCGCAAACAGGGCAGCGAGCACCTTTTGGTACGACGATTCTCTCGGCTTTTTGCGTTTTTTGCTTAGATTTTGAGGCTTGATCGCTCGTGCCTAAATTTGCCGGAGCGTCCCATAGATACAAAGCGGCGGCTTGTAGGTGTTTGTCGTATTCGGGAGCTTTGCTGGCGCCCTTTGCGTCGCATGTTTTTTTGAGATGAGCTTTTAGCTCGGAGATGGCTTTAAAGCTTTTTGGATCGACTTTCTCGCAGTTTGCTTCGTAAAATTCCTTACCGTGCGCATAAACGCCGCCTTCACGCTTGGCTTTGATCATCTTCTTATCGCCCTCAAAGTCCTGTCCGGCGATCTCGTATGCTTTGGCGAAATTCATTATCTCGCCACCGTTTTCAGCCTGGAATTCTTTCGCGTCAGCCTCGGTTGAGAAGGCGTATTTGCTATTTCTAGTCATCGTACCGCCGATCTTGCTACCGACGACGTAAAAGGCTTTATTTGCATCGATCAAATTTAGATTTTTCGTATCGACGACTTGCGCGTCGCTCGGGATTTTTCCCTCCGTTAGTTCGTATAGGCAGTGCAGGGATGCTACTTGTTTGCCGTTATAAACGTGGTTTGTTTTATAAAATTTAACCAAATTCATTCCGCAAACGACGCAGTACTCTTTATCCTCGCCGCTTCCTACTAGCGTAGCTTTGCTTGGATCTACGCTTTGAAAAATCGGCTTCATCTTGGCGGCTTGCTCGTTTGCTTCGGCGCCAAACATTAGCGCCGCTAGTAGCGCCGAACCCAAAATAGAACGTAAAATCATATTATCTCCTTAAACTATTTAGTTTTATTTGTTTCCGGTTTTAAAAACTCCGCATTCTCGCACGCGACTTTTAGGCCTTTTGCGCAGCTTTTGTCAAAGAGCTCTTTAGCCTTAGCGACATCGGCCGCGACGCCTTTGCCCTCGGCGTACATTATAGCTAGGTTGTTGCAGCCTTTGTCATAGTTTAGGGCGCATGATTTTTCGTAAAATTCTTTAGCTTTGACGTAGTCTTGCTCTGTGCCTTGGCCGAATGCATATAAAAAGCCGAGGTTGTCGCAGCCGATACCGACGCCACCCGCGCAGGCTTTTTCGTAAAATGATTTTGCTTTAGCGTAGTCTTTTTCTACGCCCATGCCCTCAAGATGTAGGTAGCCTAGGTTGTTGCATCCCATCATATCGCCGTAGTTGCAGGCTTTGGTATAGAGCGAGATGGCTTTTTTGATATCGGTTTTGACGCCTGCACCGTTTGCATAAAGAAGTCCTAGCGCGGTGCAGCCCTCGTCATCTTGGCAGGCTTTTTCGTAGTATGCGGCTGCTTTAGCAAAGTCCTGAGTCGCGCCATTGCCGCTTTCGTAGATGTAGCCTAGATTGTTGCAGGCAAGCGCAAATTTGGCGTTGCAAGCTTTTTGGTATAAATTTATCGCCTTTTCGTAGTTTTTCTCCACGCCGCCAGTACCTTCAAAATACACCACGGCAAGGTTGTAGCAGCCCGAGGCCTTGTTTTCCTCGTGGCAGGCTTTTTTGTAGATTTCTATCAGCTTTTTATGGTCGCCGCTTTGCTGGGCTTGCATGCCTTCTTGGATAAAGCCCGCGTTTGCGCTAGCGCATAAAACCGCCGCCAGTAGTAGTTTTTTATACATTTTTTCTCCTTTTAAATCGTTTTTACGTCGCGCCCTCTAAAGGCTAGCGCGGTTATCAAAAGCATGCAGCCAAGCGCGATATAGACGCTAATGTGCACCGGCGGCAAATCTCCGCTGGCGTAAGAGTGCATGCCCGTTAGGTAAAAATTTACGCCAAAATAAGTCATCGCGATCGAAGCGTAAGAAAACACTGATGCGATCAAAAATACGTAGAGCGAATTTAGCTTCGGTATAAAGCGCAGATGCAGCGCGATCGCGTAAACTAGGATCGAGACGTACGACCAAGTCTCCTTGCTATCCCAGCCCCAGTAGCGCCCCCAGCTCTCGTTCGCCCAGATTCCGCCGAAGAAATTTCCAAGCGTCAGTAAGCAAATGCCGATAATCAGGCTTGCTTCATCGATCGCCGCGATATATCTGATCTGCTCGTTTAGGCGCGTTTCGTTGGCTTTGTTTTTAAACGCCATGAGTCCTAGCGCGATAAGCCCAAGCACGCAGCCAAGGCCCAAAAATCCGTAGCTAGCCGTGATGACCGAGACGTGGATACTGAGCCAATAAGACTTTAGTACCGGGACTAAATTTGTTATCTGCGGATTTACGAAGCTCATGTGAGCCACTAGCATCACGATGCCGGCCAGCAGCGCGGCCGCCGCAAGCGCAAGCAGCGAACGCCTAAAAAATATCATCCCTGCTAGCGCTCCCGACCACCCGATATAGATCATTGATTCGTACGAGTCGCTCCAGGGTGCGTGCCCCGAGACGTACCAGCGTAGCGCCAAGGCGGCCGTATGCACCGCAAAACCGAGCGCGAACGCAGCTAAAATCGCTCGCTCAAGCGGCAAAATTCGCCTTGATAAAAACACCGAAGCAAGCCCTAGTAAAAGCGCGGCAAAGCCCAAAATCCAGTAGAAATAAACGAGCTTTTTAAACACCGAAGCACGGTTATAAAAGACCTCGGCATCGACCCTGCTAACGCTAGGTAAAATTTCTGCCGAGGCCGTTCGCTGATAGTTTCTTAGCGCGGCTAGCGCGGAGTCTGCCTTGCTCCAGTCGTTATCCGCGATGCCTTCTTGCAGACCCATGAGATAGTCGTTTAGCATGTTTTTTGCTTCTAGAGCGACTCGCTCGTCGCTAAATGCTTCGTTTGGCGAGAGCCATGCGTGCTGCGGGTCGTTTGCTGCCGGGATAAATTTAAAAAACGTACCCTTAAACGTGAGATACGCGATGTTTAGCCGCTCGTCAAATTTGATGAGGTCGTTATCGAGCGTGCCTCGTTTTGATAGAGGTTTTTCGTTTGCGGCTTCGACCTGCGCGGCTAGCTTATACTCGCCGTTTGCGTCAAACGCATCCCTAAAGCTCGCGTAATCTCCACTCAAATTTAGCATCTTTTTTATCTCGCCGTTTTTTATCTTGACGATTTTTATCTCTTGCCATAGCGCTGGATTTAGATTCATACCAAGCACGATTTGTTCGGCGCTTAGGCCGTAAAGCGAGTCCGTGCCCGAAATTTTATTTACGATTTCGCCCGCTTCCGTGCTAAGCGGCTTTATCCTACCCGCGTAGTCTTGCACGAGAAGCTTGGCAAATTCTCTGTTAGCGTGAGCGGCGGTATTTGCGGCAAAAGTTTTTAAAATCTCGCTCTGGTTTTGCTCGGCCGCGTTTGCGTTAAAATTTAAAAAACCAAGCGCGATAAATGCCGCGATGATCGAAAATCGGCTGTTTTTGATGAAATTTATGAGCTTTAAAAAGCGGCTGTTTTTGGTAAAAAAGTTGCCGATGACGCCGACGCAAAGCAAGAAATATCCGATATAGGTCGGGATTTTGCCCGGGTCGCGGTTGACCTCTAGTACCGTGCCTTGCTCGTCCGCGTCGTAGGAGGACTGAAATAGCTTAAAACCTTGCAAATTTAGCGGGTGATTCATGTAAATTTTATACTTTGCCAAAATCTCGCCCGCGTCAGAAAGTACCTCTACATCGCTAGAGTATGAGGACGGGCTTTGAGAGCCTGGGTAGCGTTCAAGCTCAAATTTAATAAGCTTTATAGAAAACGGTAGGCTAACTAGCTTTGAGCCCCAAGTTAGCATTATCTCCTCGCCGTCAAAATTTAGCGTGCTAGGCTCGCTCAGCCAGCCAGCTCCGCCGTGGATTTTAGCCGTTTGCTCGCGCTGCCCGTCAAAGCCCGCTTTTACTACGAGAGTGCCTCGCTCGCCTTTGGGCGCGGGTTTGTAGGAGCTAAATTTGACGGTGAAGCTTTTAGAATTTATACTTTGCGTGAAGCTAAAATTATTATCGCCGATTTGGGATAAATTTAGCGGATACTCGAAAAATGCGTCTTTTGTGCGTATTTGCAAAAACGGCTTGACGCTCACCATCTCGTTTTCGCTCTCGCCCTCTCTTACGT
>JBHRQF010000004.1:0-17247 GCA_042645325.1 Campylobacter sp.
GTGTATTATTTACGCAGTACGCCCTGGGCTCGCGCTTAGAGCACTATTTTGAAAAGCGAAATCTAAGCTTTGAGCGAGAATTTAACGAAGAGGGCGCGATCTGGCGAGTGGAGTTTAACGGAGCCGAATTTGACGAATTTTACCCGTTTGCGAGCGGGTTTGAGCAAGAGGGGTTTAAATTTTACGCCTTGCCGTTAGCCGCGAAAGGGTAGGTTAAGAGGCGAAATTCACGTTGGGTTTAGAGTGGGCGGTTATAATTTCGCTGATTTTGGCTAAGGCTCGTCTCGCGAGCGCTTTTCCGAGATTTCGCAAAATTTTCGCTCCGCAGGCTATATTGCCTAGCGCACGCTCAATTTTGCTTCAAAACTCGAAAAATCATCTCGCGATACTTCGCCTTATCTTTCTTACGCTCAAATTTGAAGTCAAATTTGGCTAAATTTGCAAATTTCGACTTCAATTTTTTCATTTTATACACCTAGACCCGCATCTTGAAAATGTTAAATTTGAAATGCGCGGTGCGATAGCGCTAGATAAACCTGCGCGTAGCGCAGCAACTTCTCACGTGCAGTGGGGTTAGAGAGGGCTTGGGGGAGGAAGGGGCGACGCTTCGTAAGTAGAATCCCCTTCCTCTCCCAAAGAAAATAAAAGGGGGACTCTTTTGCTTTGGCTTTGCCTCGCAACTGCAAAGCAGAGCGCAATTTAAGCCTCCACCCCCTTTATATAAAGTAAAAAATAACCTCAAACGGTTGTTTTTTACGCAAGGAAGCCAAACTCGCAACGCTAAATTTAACCAAACCGAATTTGACGCCTTAAAGGTGCGGGTCTCGGTGAGTAAATTTTCCAAATTCTAAATTTAAATTTGCGTGTTTCGTTCAAATTTAACGACCTCAAAATCTCTCAAATTTAGATAAAATCCAAAATACAAAAATCAAAAGGGACGAAGATGAACGCGTTTTTGCAGGGCTTGCTGCTAGGTTTTAGCGCGGCGGTACCGCTAGGGCCAGTAAACGTGATGATAATGAGCGCGGCAGTAAGGTCGTTTTGGGCGGCGTTTGCTATCGGGCTTGGCGCCATGAGCGCGGACGCGGCATATCTGTTGCTTTTAGCGTTTGGCGTGTTTGAGTATTTGCGGGGTGAAACGGTGGAAAAAATCATCGGGATTTTTGGATTTTGCTACCTAGCCTACATTTCCTATGCCATATTTAAAAATGCAAACAATCCTATAACGGCGGATCTGCAGGGCACTGAGGTCAAATTTAGCAAAAACTACGTAAAAGGCTTTTTCGTTACACTTGCAAATCCATATACCGTTGGATTTTGGCTCAGCGTGGCAGGCTTTGCCAAAAGTTTTGAAAACGCAAGCGCGGTCGCGGCGGGGCTAGTCGCGGCGATATTTATCTGGATCGTTTCGATGCCGTTTGCCGTACATAAAAGCGCCAAATTTATCTCGCAAAACGTCGCGAAATGGCTAAACTACGTGTGCGCAGTCATTTTGCTGGGGTTTGCGTTCTTTTTACTTTATAAACTATTTTTATAAAATTTAGCTTTTATAATTAACTTAAGTAAATAATGATAAAATGAGAGTAATTTTTTTAAAGAAGTTTTATGCAAAATTTGGATTTTAAAAAGTCGATGACGCAGTTCATCGTCCTGCCGATCGCCGTACTCGTGATCTGCTCGTGTCTGGCTATGGGTTTTATATTTTATAAAAAACTACAAGACTCCTCCAACTATATCTCAAACATCGATATACAGAGCAAGGTGGAGTCCTATATGAATATATTGCAAATGATTTATAAAGACGTGGCAAAGCGCGACGTAGAGGAGTTTCAAAGACATAGCGAAGCGGCAAAGTCTATCCCTTCGTGGATCGTAAAGCAAACAGGCGAAAAAAACGAACTCATTATCCTAGCTAGTTCGCAACAGCCAAGTTTGATCGGAGAAAATTTGCCATATAAATTTTGCGGTATGGACGCTAATGCGCATGCGCAACTAGCTCGCAACGGCGCTTATAAAAGTATAAAACTAATTCCAGACAACAAAGCCGAGATTTGCTATTTTAAAAATATAGACGGCGCGATAATAGGCTACAATATGGTTCAGGGCGTTAAAATTTCGGGATTTAACGATCCGCTTTTTACGCAGTGGTTTATTGTAAATATGAAAAATACATTTATCGTAACGAGCGTAATGGTGCTTATTTGTATTTTTCAATATTTGCTTTTTTATAGAAGTATAAGAAATAATCAAGTCTCCCTAATGAAAACTAATGCCAATCTCGTAGCCAATAATGCCGAGATGCAAAAGCGGCTTTACAGAGACACTCTTACGGGTTTGCCTAATAAAACAGCTCTGGAGCGTGATCTGGAGGCGATGAAAAGCCCTAAAATCATCATTGTGGATATCGACGAATTTAGAAAAATGAATAACTACTTCGGTACTGCAGTTTGCGACAGAATTTTAGTACGAATGACGCAAATTTCGCAAAAATTCGCAGATGATAATAATATGACGGTTTATCGAGTGGGGCCGGATCAGTTTGCGTTTATTGAGGATGCGGCGTTTTTTATCGATAGGTATGAGGATCTAGCGACCGAACTTTTAGATAACATCAAAGGCCTAGTCGTCGATATCGCTGCACTTGACGGCGAGCAAAGCGAGATAGAGATACACTGCACGGTGGGCTTTGCGCTTGATGAGACCGATACGTTTAAAAAGGCGATGGTGGCGCTTGAGTTTGCTAAACAAAGCGGAAAGGACTATTTTTGCTACTTTAAAAACATCGACGATACGCCGCAATACGCTGAGCAAATCACTCGCTCAAATATGATACGAAACGCTATCATAAACGATAGGATCGTGCCGTTTTATCAACCGATATTTAATAAAGAAAAGCAAATCGTAAAGCACGAAACGCTAATCCGCATCCAAAACAGTAACGAAATCATATCTCCAAGCGTATTTTTGGAAGTTTCAAAGCGCATTAAGCGCTATACCGATATCGAAAAAATGCTGATCGAAAAAAGCTTTAAACTAATCGCAGATAGATCCGATGCCGTAATCTCGGTAAATTTATCGGGACGAGATATGACCGACGGCGACGTGAGCGTGTTTATCATCGAAAAATTAAATAAATACAAAGTTGCCGGACGCGTGATATTTGAAATACTAGAGGATGAAAACGTCGAAAATATCGAACGTATAGGGACGTTCATCGAACGCGTGCGCAGGATGGGCGTAAAGATCGCCATAGACGACTTCGGTTCTGGATATAGCAACTTCTCCTACATCCTAAAACTAAAGCCTGACTACATCAAAATCGACGGATCCATCATAAAAAATATCGACACGAGCGAGGACTCTCGCGCGATAGCCGGTGCCATTATCGCCTTTGCCAAGAAGCTCAATATAACAGTGATAGCCGAATTCGTCCGCTCAAAAGAGGTGTTTGATGCATGCGTAGAGCTTGGCGTGGACGAGTTTCAGGGTTTTTATCTAGGAGAGCCTAGAGACAGCCTTTACGAGGATTAAATATAACTATGATCCGATTTTTTCGGAGGCTTTAATCTTTTGCCGTCTTATAAACTAGCCTTGTTTTTTTGATGAATTATCGCCGATTTCTACATCATTTTAACTTTTAATAAAAACAATAATATCTCTTGCGGAAATTTTAAAGCGGACCGGTTTTTGTAAATAAATTACCAAGTAAAGCTTTATACAATGAAATCTCATTGAGATAATTGCCGAATTTATGCACTTGACACGCTTTAGGGCATACTTCATTAAGTTTTGTAATTACTTATGGATCAATGCCTTCTTTTGTTTGTTCTAAGTTTGGTTTAGACTTTTGTTTTTGCGACAGCGGCGTCAAATTTGACTTTAATTTTTATTGGGTTTTGGCGATTCCTGTTTGATTGCGAAAAAAGCACTATATCGCGCAAGGATAAGATTTGTCCATGCACCCCAAAAAGCTAAGTATATTTGGTTGTTGTGGTTTGGGCTGGGAGCTTTGTGTGGTTTAAATTTTATCAAGATTGATCGGCCGAGTATTATGATTAAAAACTATCAAATTTCAAGATATTTTTTGCAGAAATAAAAAAGCTAAATTTAGCGACCTGTATCGTAAAGACGCAGGTTAATTCGACTTACAAATTTAGCTTAAATTTGCGCTTTGATTTTTTCGTAAAGTGATAAAATTTCGTCTTTTTTGATGATAAAGCTATTTTTGTTTGCGATAAGGTGCGCGGAGCTATGCATAATGGTCTCGGCGACTTTTAGCCCGTTTTGCTTCATTGTCGTGCCCGTTTCCACGACGTCCACGATCGCATCTGCTAGCCCAACCAGCGGCGCTAGCTCGATCGAACCGTAGAGCTTGATGATCTTTAGCGCGGTGGCTTTTGCGGCGAAGTAGTTGCGCGATATGTGCGGCATTTTAGTGGCGATCTTTAGCTCTGGAGCGTTTAAATTTAACTCCTCGCCATCCTTGATACCCACACAGACGCGGCATTTACCGATCTTTAGATCAAGTAGGCGCACGACATCAGGACGGTGCTCTTCAAGTACGTCAAGGCCCACCACGCCGATATCTGCAGCGCCGTTTACGACGTAGGTCGGGATGTCTTGGTTGCGAACCATTAGAAATTTAAAATCGCCCTCGCTCATCAGTAGTTTTCTATCCTCAAACTCAAACGAGCTTTGAAAAATCTTTCTAAAAATCGCGAGAGTTTCGTCGGCAATGCGTCCTTTTGGTAAAGCAACCGTTAGCATAAGATGTCCTTTTTTTGTTCGATAAGTTTTTGCATCCCGCGAAATACGAGCATGCGGTCGTAGATACTCGTGGTAAAAAAGCGCGATAAAAACTCGCCGTCGCCGCCCGTGAAGTAGATTTTCGAGCCGTTTGCCATATTTTCGATTAGAAGCAGGATTGGCTTTATGACTCCGTAGCTTACCGCGTCGGTTGTTTTTTGCGGGAGCGCGTCGAGGTCGATCTGCGAATTTAGCGAGATTTTTAGCCTCGGCGAGATTGCCTCGCAGGCTTTTAGGATATGTGAAATACCCGGCACTATCGCGCCGCCAAGGTGCATAGAGTCCATCATAACGTCTATGGTTACGGCGCTACCTGCATCGACAATAAGACCGTTTTTTACGGCATAACAGCTAGCCACGCGGTCGATACCAAGGCCTTTATAGATAGTATCCAGTTCAAAATAGGGCTCCAAATTTACGAATCTAGGCGAATTTTGCAACCTTTTGGTTACTCCGTCGTTTACGCTGATAAAATAAATCTTCTCATCGCTTCTAAAATATTTAAAATTTTCAATCCTGATTTTGGTGATTTTACCGTTTTCAAAAAAGGTGGCGTTAGTATTGCCTACGTCACATAGAGTCATGTTTGTAGCCGTTTTCTTTCATTAAATTTGAAGTTTTTGAGCAGATATCAGAGCTGTAAAAAATGGCTTTTTTCTTAAAATTTACGCCTGTTTGCTCGGCGATTTTGTCGGCTATTTCGTTGATTGTTTCAAACTCTTTGCTTAAAAATCTAGCCTTTGCGCTGCGAAAAAACAAAAGCGTATAAAAGCCCTTCATATCAACGCCCGTGAGTGCGGCAAGGGTCTTTTTTTTAGTAAATTTATCAAGCTCCGTCCAGCTTAAATTTTTTAAGATAATCTTTTTAGCTTCCAGAACTTGATAAATTTCTTGTTTCGTCATTTAAGCTCTAAACTGTAATCGTCGTAGTAAAATTCTTTTACACCGGCGAAAATTTGACTCTCGACCTCGTCTGAAAGCTCGTAAATTTTGGCATTGTCGAGCGCTAGATCTGTCTTTATGAGATATCCTGTTTTTTCCATTATATAAAGCGAGCCGTTATAGACGGTGGCGCTTGAAAAGATGGCGAATTTAAAATATGCGTCTTTGATTTGTTTCAAATTTAGGTCGCTAAGCACGATTTTGCCGTCTTTTAGCAAGATATATATATATTCGCCGTTTATGACGATGTCTTTGATCTCGCCGTTATAATAAACCGTTTTTTCGGGATTTATCGAGACGATACGTTTGCCAGTGGCAGCTATCATCGTGTCGTTTACGACGTTGAGTGAGATGATGTTGTTAAAAAACTGCTCGCTACTCACGACCACATCACGTAAAATTCGGCCTTGGTTTTTATCCGCGATCATGATCTTTCCGTCAAGCGTAGGAAATATAACGAGCGAGCTCATAAATAACGGCGCAGCGACGCGAGAGTCCTGGGCATAGACGTTTGAGCTTTCAAACTCTAGCAAAGTATCGTTTGTTGCAATGTCGATGAGATATATGACATTGCCCGCGCTTAAAAGGGCTAGTTTATTATCTTCTAGAGCGGCTGAAACGATTGCTTCATTGAAGCTTCTTTGAAATAAAATTTCGTTTGAGCTGTTTGCAACGATCAAATTTCCGTCCAGGTCAGAGCTTATAATTTTATCGTCGCCGTAATTTAATAAAGTAGCGCCTTTTGTCAGCTTTGTTTCAGGCGCCAGTAAACCGTTTTTAGTTATTGCCATGCCGTTTTTTAGCACTGCTCCGTTTATGCTCGCCGTCGCTATGCTAGCCGGTAGCCTGTTTTCTGAAATTTTTTCATTTTGCATGTCGGTCGGTTCGAAATACTGCCTTTTTGTACTGCATCCGCCGAGTACCGCGACGCAGAGTGCAGCCGCTAAAATAGCTTGAAATTTTCTCATTTTGCATTTCCTTGATAGTGTTCTAAATTTTTGACGATGGATTGAAGCTGAGAATTTAAAGGAACCTTTTTAAATTCGTTTTTTGCTTCGTCGATTTTATTTTCTTTCATTAGCTCATACCCTCTAACAACGGCCTTGTATGAAGTCAAAATTTGACCGCTAGGCTCGTTTATCTGGGATTTTACGATATCTTTTAAAAGCGGATCTATTTGCTCGTTTGCTAGCGATTTTAGCGCGTTTGTGTCGTTGTTATCAAGCGCTCTTTTAAACTCGTAAAGCGCGTAAAGCGAGGCGTCTTTTTGCTTTAGTTCGGCTTTTGCTTGCTCGTCTTTTGGATTAAGTATCAGTTTTGCATATGCGGCGTTTGCGGCTTTAAACTCTTTTTCTTTCAAAGCGACGTTTATATAGTATCCCGCCGTGCCGATGACGCCTAAGGCAAGCGCACCGATGATAATTTTTTTATATTTTTTAAAAAATCTTTCGCTTTTGATTATGTTTTCTAAAAATTGTTCTTGAGTATTTAACTCTTCCTTTATAGAATCAATATCATCTTTGATGGCCAAGTTTGTTCCTTAAATTTTAGTTATTGAAAGTTCGTAATTGTAGCATAATAAATATAAAACAGCATAAAAATCAAGGCAAATTGTGTTATAATGCGGAAAATTTTAAAAATTTGACGAGGTTTTATGCAGATAGACGATACTTTATTAACCAAACTTGAAAAGCTTAGTTCGCTCAAAGTCGAAAGTGACAAGCGAAGGGAAATCGAAGGTCAACTCAGTGAAATTTTGAGCTTTGCGGGTATACTAGACGAGCTTGATTTAAGCGCTTCTCAAGCGGTAGTAAGCTCTAGAGAAGGCGGAACTCCGTTAAGAGAAGACGTAAGCGTGAGCTCTGATGTGATAGAAACTATACTTAAAAACGCTCCGATGAGTAGCGAACACTTCTTTGTCGTGCCGAAAATTATAGAATAAGGAAATTTTATATGGAGCAAATAAGGCAAGAAACTCAAAATGATAGTTTAGAGCCCAAGAAAATAGATGTAAGCTTGGAGACGTTACTAAAAACGGTCGTCCACAATAAGGCCAGTGACTTGCACCTTGTCGCAAGAAGCGAGCCGCAGATCAGAATAGACGGAACTTTGAGGCCGCTTGAGCTCGGCGTGCTAAAGGGGCATGATATACAAGATATCTGCTATGCGCTAATAACCGACGTGCAAAAAAGCGATCTTGAGGAAAATAGGGAGCTTGACTTCGCAATAGAGCTTCCTGGCGTCGGACGTTTTAGAGGCAACTACTATTACACGATGAACGGCGATTTGGCTGCCGCATTTCGTATTATTCCGACAGATATTCCGTCTCTTGACGACCTTAGAGCGCCTGCTATTTTTAAAGAAGTGGTAAAGCGCGAAAAGGGGCTGATTTTGGTCACCGGACCTACGGGTAGCGGTAAATCGACGACGCTTGCCGCGATGCTAAACGAGATAAATTTAAACGAAAGAAAGCATATTATTACCGTAGAAGATCCTGTCGAGTTCGTACATACGAATAAAAAAGGTCTTTTTTCCCATAGAAACGTCGGCGTGGATACCAAGTCTTATGCCAAGGCGCTCAAAAGCGCGCTTCGCGAAGACCCTGATATTATTTTGGTGGGCGAGCTTCGAGATAGAGAAACGATATCTACGGCTATTACGGCAGCAGAGACTGGCCACTTAGTATTTGGCACGCTGCACACAAACTCGGCTATTCAGACTATCAACCGTATCATAGATAGCTTTGAGGGTGGCGAGCAGCTTCAGGTGCGAAATATGCTCTCGGTTTCGTTAACTGCGGTTATATCGCAAAGTTTACTTCCAAAAATAGGCAGCGGACGACTTGCTATACACGAAATACTAATTAACAATAACGCTATCGCAAACCTTATTCGAGAAAACAAGGTGCATCAAATTTACTCCCAAATGCAACTAAACCAACAAGTAACTGGCATGATGACGCAAACGCAGTCCTTAATGAAAGCTATTAGAGCAAATCAAATCACGAAAGAAATGGCGATGAGATATTCAACCAATCAGCAAGAACTCGCGCCATTGTTAGGTATGTAATGGATTTTGTTACTCTATTTGACGTAGTCGTCGTTTCGTTGGTTTTGATACTGGGTATAAAGGGCGTAATAAGCGGACTGATAAAGGAAATATTTGGCCTTATCGGTCTAATCGGCGGTATCGTGGTGGCTAGTAGATTCGGTATCAAAGTCGGTCATCTAATAAGCGATAACGTTTATAAAATAGAGGGCGATTCTATTTTATTTTTTGCGGGTTTTTTGACGACGCTTATCGTTTTTTGGATACTTTGCCTAGGTATCGGCGCATTTTTATCAAAATTAGTCGGATTAAGCGGACTTGGATTTTTAGATAAACTAGGCGGATTTATCATCGGAAGCGCAAAAATTTTCCTTGTTTTTGCGGTTTTGATAGTGACTATTTCAAATATTCAGGTCTTAAATAATAAAATCGAGCCGTATTTCAGAGGAAGTAAACTGTATCCGATCTTGCTGGATACGGGCAAATGGATAATGAACGTGGACGTAAAAGGCATAGCAAGCGGAGTGGGAAATATCGAGACGCCGTTTGATGCCTCTATGCAGGAGCAAAGGCCAAATTTGGAGATAAATTCGACGATTAAGGAGTACAAATAATGATTGAGAATTTAGAATACGACGCGCTTCTTGAGAAATTTAAAAAAATTTTGAGAGATAACGGGCTAAAATACACGCAACAGCGAGAAGTTCTACTAAAGACGCTCTATAATAACGACGAGCACTTCACTCCAGAGAGACTTTATTTTTTCATTAAAGAGACCTATCCTGACTTAAATGTCGGCATCGCAACCGTTTATAGGACGCTAAATTTGCTTGAAGAAGCCGAGATGGTAACCTCTATCAGCTTTGGTTCGCAAGGTAAAAAATTCGAGCTTGCAACTAAGCCTCACCACGATCACATGATATGTCGCAGATGCGGAACTATTATCGAATTTGAAGACGCAACCATAGAAAAGAGGCAAGCAAACATCGCAAAAGAGCACGGCTTCAAGCTAACCGGACACATGATGCAGCTTTACGGAGTGTGCAAAGAGTGCGCCGCCAAAGAGGCAAAGGGCGGCAAGTGATATTTGAAAATCAACTGGAGATCCAGAGGCTAGAGACCGCAAACGAGCTAAGAGATGCAGGCATAAATCCATATCCGCATTTTTTGCGCCGCGATATGGATATAACTAAATTTAGGCTCAAATTTAAACATATAATAGACACCGAAGAAAAGAGCGCCGAAGGCCAGCTAGTAAGCCTCGCCGGACGCGTTAAGCTCATCAGGGATGCAGGCAAGGCGATATTTGCCAATATCGAGGATGAGGACGGCAATCTCCAAATTTACTTTAGTAATAAGACGCTTGATCCCGATTGGTTTAAGGTCGTAAAGAAAAATATCGAAGTAGGCGACATCATATATGTGCGCGGATATGCCTTTGTAACGCGAACGGGCGAATTTTCGATGCACGTTAGCGAACTAACTTTAGCGTCTAAGGCCATTTCGCCGCTCCCGGAGAAATTTCACGGGCTAACGGACATCGAGACTAGATATCGCCAGAGATACCTCGATATGATAATGAATCCGGAGGTTAGAGCTGATTTTAAGCGCCGCTCGGTTATCGTTAGCACGATTCGCAGATTTTTCGAGGACAAGGGATTTTTAGAGGTTGAGACTCCGATGATGCACCCGATCCCTGGCGGAGCGAACGCTAAGCCTTTCGTCACGTTTCACAACGCGCTTGGCGTGGAGAGATTTTTGCGCATAGCACCCGAGCTTTATCTAAAGCGTCTCATCGTGGGCGGCTTTGATGCGGTTTACGAGATGAATAGAAATTTTCGCAACGAAGGTATGGACTTAACGCATAATCCTGAATTTACAAGCATCGAGTTTTACTGGGCGTGGCATACTTATCACGATTTGATGGGGCTAACCGAGGAGCTATTTAACGTGCTTCTTGATAAGCTTGATATGCCTAAAATTATCGAATTTGACGGTATGCAGATCGATTTTAGCAAGCCGTTTAAACGCATAAGCTACAAAAAAGCGCTCGTAGAAATCGGCGGACTAGACGAGGCGATCATCGGCGATAAGGATAAAATTTTGGCCAAGCTTAAATCGGATGGCTTTGAGGCAAATGCCAAGCTTGATTTAGGACATTTACAAGCCGAGCTTTTCGATAACTACGTAGAAAGCAAGCTAACTGATCCGACGTTTATCATCGACTATCCGATTTCTATCAGTCCGCTTTCACGCAGAAGCGACGCAAATCCTGATATAGCCGAGAGATTTGAGCTATTTATCGCAGGACGCGAGCTAGCTAACGGCTTTAACGAGCTAAACGACCCGATTGATCAATACGGCCGCTTCGCTTCGCAAATCGAAGCCAAAAATGCAGGAGACGATGAAGCTCACGAGATGGACGAGGACTACGTGAGGGCTCTTGGCTACGCGATGCCTCCGACTGCCGGGCAGGGTATCGGCATAGATAGGCTCGTGATGCTACTGACCAATAAAAAGTCCATCCGCGACGTGGTGCTTTTCCCAGCGATGAGACCGCAAAAAAACGAAACCAAGGAGAATTAATGAGTTTGCAAAGTTATGATAAAGAAATTTTTGATTTAGTAAATTTGGAATTAAAACGCCAATGTGACCACCTCGAGATGATCGCGAGCGAAAATTTTACCTATCCTGAAGTAATGGAAGTAATGGGCTCGGTCCTAACTAATAAATACGCGGAAGGCTATCCAGGCAAACGCTACTACGGCGGCTGCGAATACGTCGATCAGATCGAGCAGCTAGCGATAGATCGCTGCAAAGAGCTTTTCGGTTGCGAATTTGCAAACGTACAGCCAAACTCAGGCTCGCAGGCAAACCAAGGCGTTTACGGCGCGCTTTTAAATCCGGGCGATAAAATTTTAGGCATGGATCTAAGTCACGGTGGACACCTAACTCACGGCGCAAAAGTAAGCAGCTCTGGCAAGATATATGAGAGTTTCTTTTACGGCGTCGAGCTTGACGGACGCATAAACTACGATAAGGTGATGGAAATCGCGCAAATCGTAAAGCCAAAGATGATCGTGTGCGGGGCAAGCGCATATACGCGAGAGATCGAATTTAAGAAATTCCGCGAGATCGCTGACGCGGTAGGCGCTATACTCTTTGCCGACGTGGCGCACATCGCGGGCCTAGTCGTAGCTGGCGAACATCAAAATCCATTCCCGCACTGCGACGTGGTTAGCTCGACTACTCACAAGACGCTTCGCGGACCTCGAGGCGGTATCATTATGACAAACAACGAAGAGTACGCTAAAAAGATAAATTCGTCTATTTTCCCTGGCATTCAGGGCGGACCGCTCGTTCACGTTATCGCTGCAAAGGCGGTAGGCTTTAAGCATAACCTTTCGCCTGAATGGAAAATTTACGCCAAGCAAGTCAAAGCAAATATCAAAAAACTAGCCGAAATTTTAGTAAAACGCGGCTTTGATCTAGTTAGCGGCGGCACCGATAACCATCTAGTTTTAATGAGCTTTTTAAACCGTGAATTTAGTGGTAAAGACGCCGACATAGCGCTAGGAAACGCAGGCATAACGGTAAATAAAAATACGGTCCCGGGCGAAACTAGAAGCCCGTTCGTTACAAGCGGTATCCGCATCGGAAGTCCGGCGCTTACGGCTCGCGGTATGAAAGAGGCGGAATTTGAGATCATCGCAAATAAAATCGCCGACGTGCTAAGCGATATCAATAATGCCGAGCTTCAAAGCAGGGTAAAAGCCGAACTAAAAGAGCTTGCGAGCAAATTTATCATCTATGATAAGGCGACTTATTGATGCAGAGTATAGACACCGCGCTAATCAAAATGAACACGAGCCACTACTGGATTAAGCGCGATAGTATCGTAAGCAAGATCGAGTATAAAGGGCGGACGTTTTTTAATAAATTTGAGCTCATAAACGAGCCTCTAAGCTATCAGGTAATAAAAGATCACGACGAGGGCAAGATCACGGTCGCGCACTCGCTGATACTGCCTGGTGATAAGGTCGAAAATATCGTCTTTGACTACAACGGCAGGATGCCTGAGCGCTTTTGGCACCGTGCTCAGCTTTTGCTCCGCGAGGAGGGGTTTATAAATTTTACCGCCTACGAGAGCAAGACGCCGGGGCACTTGCACCTTTATATACACAAAGGGCACACGACGCTAAATGAGGGCTATCAGATCGCAAATAAGCTATCTATGCTGCTTAGTTCGCGTTTGGTTAAAGAGTGGAGAGTGTTTCCGACGATGGAGTTACCGAAAGAATTTAACATCTTGACGTTGCCATACAAAGTTTATCAAAAAGAGCGCGGCGCAAGCTGGTCAAAACATATGTAAGGAGTGAAAATGGAATATAACGAGCTAAGAGACATCATGCTTGATAACAACGAGGATAAAAAGAGCAAAAGTGTTAAGAGGATACTCATCCTCGTCGCAGTTTTCGTCATCATCTTTTTAGCTGTTCTCATCGTGATGAAATTTTTAAATTCCTCCGAAACTAACGATCAGGTTGCGCAAACGGACTCTAGGCTGGTTTTGCCGCCTGAGCCGGACAATACGCGAAGTATCCCTCAGCAAGTGAGCGTGCCTGCTACGCCCCCTAACGAGCCTGTGCCGCAAGTAGCGCAAGCTAACGTCCCACCAGTCGCTCCGCCTCCTCCATCTGAGCCTCAGGCGCAGCAGCAAAATCCTACTTTTGAGCAGGTGCCTATCGTGCCTGAAAACAAAGGCCAAGATAGCTTTGAGGATATGGTAAAAGCGCTTAAGGAAAAAGAGGATAAAAGGCAGCAAGATGCAGGCGCGCCAGCTCCTACGCCGACCGAGCCCTCTACTATACAAGGTGCTTTGAAGCAAAATGACGCTCCAAGCGCTCAGCCAAGCGAACCAAAAGCCGAACCTAAGCAGCACGTAAATGTAGTAAAACAAAAAGAGCCTAAGCAAGAAAAAGCTGCAAAACAGCCTAAAAACGATTCAGCCAAAGAAAAACAGGCAAAACAAAAGCCGGCCAAACAAGCTCCTGCGGCTAGCGGCGGCGATGCTCACAGCGGTAGTTACGTGCAAGTTTTCGCCGTTAAGCACTTTAATGAAAAAGCGCCTGAGCTTGGTAAACTAAAAGCTGCAGGATACGCCTATAAGCTATATAGGACGAACGTAAACGGTAACGAAATCATCAAAGTGCTAGTCGGCCCTTATAGCGGCGAGCAGCTAAAAAGCGAACTTGCTAAAATTAAGCAAAGTGCCGCTCCAAACGCCTTTATCGTAAATATAAAATGATGGTTTTTGCCGTTTTTGGCAACCCTATATCCCACTCCGTTTCGCCGAGGCTACACAATCTAGCCCTCGGCGAGCTGGGTCTATCTCGCGAAGCTCTCTATACTCGCTACGAGCTAGCAGACGGCTCGCAACTCATCTCTAAATTTAAAGAACTAAAACTAAGCGGCGCGAACGTAACCGTACCTCACAAAGAAGCCGCGCTCGCGCAGTGCGATATCGCAGACGAAACGGCTGCTAAAATCGGCTCCGTAAATACCCTCGTATCTCGCGCCGATAAAATTTACGGCTACAACACTGATGCGCCAGGATTTTTACGAGCGATAGAGAGTTTTGGACATATAAATTCGGCTCTCATTTTAGGCGCGGGTGGGACGGCTAGAGCGGTCGCATATGCGCTAAATAGCCGCGGCGTGCGAGTTTGCGTGCTAAATAGAAGCGAGGAGAGACTAGTAAATTTTGCTGAATTTGAAAAATTTAGCTGGGCGAATTTTGGCAAATTTAATGGCGGCAAATTTGATCTCGTCGTAAATACGACCTCGGCAGGACTAAAAGACGAAAATTTGCCCGCGCCGATCGAGATTTTGCGTCCTATTTTTAGCGAAGCCAAATTTGTCTTTGACGTTATTTACGGCAAAAAAACGCCTTTTTTAAATTTAGCCGCCGCTAGCGGGCTCGCGCATAAAGACGGCGCTGAGATGCTACTTTTTCAGGCGGTTTTAGCGTTAAATTTATTTTTCGAGGGCTCGCTTGACGAGGCTAAAATCGAAGCCTCGATGCGAAAAGCCCTTTATTTATCGGCTTCTTCTAGATAATAATCTATCTGAGCTTTTCTTAAAATCCTGATCAAATCAGAGCTGCCCGCCACTCCCGTCGGATATCCAGCGGTCATGATGTAGCTTTTGTCGTCTTTTATGTAGCCCTTTTCGACCGCGGCTTTGATCGATTTGGCCATGAGCGTGTGCAGCCTTTCTTCTTTTTCTATCACGAATGCCGCCGTTATGCCCCAGCAAAGAGTTAGCCTATATGCAGCCTGCTCGTTGTGCGTTATAGCGATGATATCTATATCGGTGCGGTATCTGGCTAGTTTTGCCGCCGAGCCGCCAGATGAGGTTAGCGCGATTATGCCGTCTACTTTTAGCGCGGAGGCGAGCCTTGCGGTGCTAGACGCCATCATGTCCGTGTCATCGTAACGGTCGAAATCAAATTTGTTAAAAGGATAAATTTGCTGCGTTTGGATTATGGTGTTGCTCATCGCTTCCACGACGGCTACGGGGTTTATGCCGACCGCGCTTTCTTCGCTTAACATGACTACATCGGTGCCGTCTAGTACGGCGTTTGCCACGTCGCTGATCTCGGCTCTAGTAGCCGTTTCGTGCTCGGCCATACTTAGCATCATCTGTGTAGCGGTGATGACTGGCTTAACTGCTTCGTTTGCTTTTTTGATGATGAGCTTTTGGATCGTCGGCACCTTGTAGTAGGGCACCTCGATACCCAGATCGCCGCGCGCGACCATCACGCCGTCGCTGGCCTCGATGATCTCGTCGATATTTTCCACTGCGTCAAATTTTTCTATTTTGGCGTAAATTTGAGCTTTAGAGCCAAAGCCTTGTAGGATCTCTCTAGCTTTTCTTATATAGTTTGCGTTTTGCACGAAAGAGATCGCGACGAAATGCACACCGTTTTTGGCGCCAAATTCCAAATCTTTTAAATCTTTAGGCGTGATAACTTCGATATTTAGCTTGGTATTTGGGAAATTTACGCCCTTGTTCGAGCGAAGTACTCCGTCGTTTTCCACCACGGCTTCTACTTTTTGGGCGCTTGCTTGCGTGATTTTGGCGCGTATTTGTCCGTCGCATAGGTAGATGTACTCGCCCGTTTTTAGCGCGGCTAAGATTTGAGGTTGATTTATGCAAAGCTTATAGCGATTTTCGTCTATTTGCTCGCCGAGTATTTCTTCTTTTACGAAGATTAGCGTATCGCCGATTTTTAGTTTAAATTCGCTTCTGTCTAGCTTGCCGACTCTTATTTTAGGGCCGCAGATATCCTGAAATATGCCTATTTTGCGCCCGAGCTTCGCCTCTACTTGCCTGATTTTATTGATATTTGATTTGTGGTATTCGTGCGTGCCGTGGCTGAAATTTAGCCTAAAAGCATTGACTCCGGCTAAAACTAATTGCTCCATAACCTCTATGGATTCGCTGGCCGGTCCGACCGTGGCTAGGATTTTGGTTTTTTTATTCATGGATACCCTTTTTTGCGCAATTTTACCAAATTTTTAAAAAAAATAAGTATAATCGGCCAATTTATTTTAAGGAGCAAAAATGAAAAAGTTTTTAGCGGTTTTGGCTGCTTTCGGTTTAGCGCTAAGCGCGAACGCAGCGGACAAAACCTATAAACTAAAGCTAGCCAGCACCTGGGAGAGCACGACTCCGGTTTTGGGCGACGCAGCGAAAGAATTTAAACGCGTAGTCGAGACGCTAAGCGATGGCAGGCTAGAGGTGAGGATAGACTATCCGTCTAAGCACAAGGCGCCGTTTGGCATCCTAGACTTTGTTAAGGGCGGTCAGTACGATATCGGCTACACTGCGTCTTATTACTATAAGGGCAAGGACGCAAACACTATGTTTTTTACAGCCGTGCCTTTTGGTATGACTGCTAGCGAGCTACGCGCATGGTATGAGTTTGGCGGCGGCAAGCAGCTAGAGGAAAAGGTATTCGACAAATACAACATCAAAGTTTTCCTTGCGGGAGACACCGGCACGCAAATGGGCGGTTGGTTTAAAAAAGAGATCAAAAGCGTAGATGATCTAAAAGGCCTAAAGATCAGGATCCCCGGCTTTGGCGGCGAGGTTATGGCACGCGTGGGAGCTACGATAAACACGATCCCTACAGGCGAGCTATACATGGCGCTAGAGATGGGTACGATCGACTCGGTTGAGTGGGTTAGCCCTGCGTTTGATATGGGCCTTGGCTTTCACAAGATCGCTAAATATTACTACACGGGCTGGCAAGAGCCGAGCGGTCAGACTCAGTTTTTCGTAAATAAAAAAACCTACGAGAAGCTACCTGCCGACCTTCAGGCCGTGATCGAGGCTGCTGCTAACGAGGTAGCTAGCATGCTAAATAGCCGCTCGTTCTTTGAT
>JBHRQF010000005.1:0-17084 GCA_042645325.1 Campylobacter sp.
GTATAATGATATATTTCATAAAATTGATAAATTTTATTTCAAAGGAGAATTTTATGAAAAAACTACTACTTATTTCTATCGCGGCCGCGGTTGCCTTTGGCGGCGAAAATTTGCTCGTGGGTGCTGGCGGCGGATACAAAAAACCGGTCACTGAAGTGATAGAAAATCTCAAAAAAGACGGCGTTCAGATCGAAGGCGCATTTGCAAATTTGGGCCAGATAACCATCCAAGCAAAAGAGGGCAAGATGGCTGCGATCGTGGGCGACGAGGCGTTTTTAAAGAAAACCGACCTTGATATAAAAGCTTATGAGCGCATCGGCAAGGGCGCTTTGGTGCTAGTCACGCCAAAAGGCAAGCAGATAAAAGACCTATCTGAGCTAAAAAATCTCGCCAAAATCGCGATGCCCGATGCCAAAAAAGCGATCTACGGCGTGAGGACGACGGAGTTTTTGAAAAACTCGGGGTTAGAGGCCGATCTAGCGCCTAAGATGCTACCGGTCGCTGGCGTACCGCAAGTGGTCGCCTACGTCACGAACGGCGAAGTGGACGCGGGTTTTATCAACTCGACCGAGGCCGTGGCTAGAGAGGGAGAGTTTGGCAGCGTGATCTATATCGATGAGGCGCTTTATAGCCCCGTTTTTATCTCTGCGGCGAAACTCCCCGCGTGCGAAGGTAACGAGGCGTGCGCTAAATTTATAGACGAGATAAAAACTCCTCGCTCGAAGGAAATTTTCGCTAAATTCGGGCTAAAATAATTTAAGTTGAGGGCTTTTGGCTCGGTTAAATTTACCGTCAAATTTTGCTTTACGGGAGCGAAATTTGACGATTTTTACCGCTCAAATTTGACGTCAAATTTAACAAAAGCGCTAAAATTTACTCGCTAGATTTTGCTTGAGCAAAAAGCGAAATTTAACTAAAAAAAGGAAAAATTTGCAGGAACTTACCTGGCTTGTTCATCCGCTGCTTTTAAGCGCCAAAACGCTTGCCGCGACCTTTGTATTGCTCCTATTTTTAGGGCTTGGCGCGGCTTATTTTTTGGCGTTTTACCGCGGCAAATTTAAGGCCGTTTTAGAAGCGGCCGTGATGTTTCCGCTCATTTTTCCGCCTATAGCTACTGGATTTTTGCTGCTTTACGTCTTGGGGCGAAACGGCGTGATCGGCAAGGCGTTAAATTTACAGATCGTTTTTAGCTTTTCAGCTTTGGTTATAGCTTCGTTTTTAGCGGGTTTGCCGCTGTTTGTAAAGCCCGTTCAAAGCGCGCTTGAAAGCCTGCCTAAAAGCCTAATCGAAGCAGGTCAAAGCCTAGGCAAAAATCGCTTTGAGATCGCCGTTTTTATCCTCATCCCAAACGTTTTTAAAAGCGTCGTTTCGGCTCTCGTTTTAGCCCTAGCTCGCGGCCTTGGCGAGGTTGGCATCACGCTGATGCTAGGCGGAAATATCGTAGGCAAAACAGACACCGTTTCGCTAGCGATATATAACGCAGTTTACGACGGCGAAAACGGCCGCGCGCTAATTTTAAGCGTGATTTTGGTCGTGCTTAGCTTGGTGCTTTTTGGATTTATAAATTTTCTCGAGCGAGCTAAAAAATAAATTTGCTATTTTAAACGCATAAAGCGACGAAGGCTCCGAATTTAGCCCGAGCGTAAAAACAAAATACGGCTTTGCGAGCATAAATTCATTATTTTTTTGCTACAATAAGAAGTTTTGAACTTTAACTATTTAGGAGAAATTTCTATGAAAAAAGAAGACATAAAAGAGCTGATCGAGTTTTTTAACGAGATGGACATGAACCGCATAAAGATAAAAAGCGGGGATTTTGAGGTCGAGCTTGAAAAATTCGCCGACTGTTGCGAGCTGCCAAAGCCCATCGTCCAAGCTCCAGCTCCGACTCCGACTCCGGTAAACGTCGTGGTAAGCTCAGAGGTCAAAGCTCCTGCTAATTCTCCAAAAGACAGCATAAAATCGCCTATGGTCGGTACTTTCTACACAGCTCCGAGCCCAGGCGCGGCACCGTTTGTTAAGGTAGGCCAGCGCGTGAGAAAAGGCGACGTCGTGGGTATCATAGAAGCTATGAAGATCATGAACGAGATCGAGGCCGAATTTGACTGCCAGATCACCGAACTGCTCGTTTCCGACGGTCAGCCTGTCGAGTTTGGCTTGCCGCTATTTGGCGTGGAGAAAATTTGATGGAAATAAAAAGAATTTTAATCGCAAATCGCGGCGAAATCGCGCTGCGAGCCTTGCGAACGATAAAGGAAATGGGCAAAGAAGCAGTCGTGGTCTACTCCACGGCCGATAAAGACGCGCTCTACGTCAAATACGCCGACGTGGCGATTTGCATCGGCAAGGAGCGCTCAAGCGACAGCTACCTAAATATCCCCGCAATCATTAGCGCGGCCGAAATCAGTGAAGCCGACGCGATATTTCCAGGCTACGGATTTTTAAGCGAAAATCAAAATTTCGTCGAAATTTGCTCGCATCACAAGCTAAAATTTATCGGCCCAAGCGTAGCTGCGATGGCGCTAATGAGCGATAAAAGCAAGGCAAAGCAGATGATGCAGCGCGCGGGCGTACCCGTGATCCCGGGCTCTGACGGCGCCGTAGCCGATACGAAGGCGGCCAAAGAGCTAGCGAAAAAAATCGGCTATCCGGTCATCCTAAAAGCAGCAGCCGGCGGCGGTGGACGCGGTATGCGAGTGGTCGAGCGCGAAGAGGACATCGAAAAGGCGTTTTGGTCGGCCGAGAGCGAGGCGATGAGCGCGTTTGGCGACGGAACGATGTATATGGAAAAATACATCCTAAACCCGCGCCACATCGAGGTTCAGGTTATCGGCGATAGTCATGGCAACGTCCTGCACATTGGCGAGCGCGACTGCTCTATGCAGCGCCGCCACCAAAAGCTGATCGAGGAGAGTCCTGCGATCCTGCTAGACGACGACACTCGCGCCAGACTGCACGAAACGGCGATAAAAGCGGCAAAAGCTATCGGCTACGAGGGTGCGGGAACATTTGAGTTTTTAGTCGATAAAAATTTGGATTTTTACTTCATCGAGATGAACACGCGCCTGCAAGTCGAGCACTGCGTGAGCGAGATGGTGAGCGGCCTAGACATCATCGAGCTAATGATAAAAGTAGCCCAGGGCGAGGCGCTACCGCCGCAAGAGAGCATCACGCTAAAAGGCCACGCCATCGAGTGCCGCATCACGGCCGAGGATCCAAATACGTTTACGCCAAGTCCCGGCAAGATAACCAAATACGTCTGCCCGGGCGGCCGAAACGTGCGCATGGACAGCCATATATATCAGGACTACTCGATCCCGCCGTATTACGACAGCATGATCGGCAAGCTCATCGTCTGGGACACCGATAGAAACAGAGCCATCTACAAGATGAAGGTCGCGCTCGAGCAGCTCATCATCGGCGGCATCAAGACCACGCGCGATTTTCACATCGCGATGATGGAGAACCAAGACTTCATAGACAACAACTACGATACTAACTACCTATCCCGCCGCTAAATTTGCGGCGCGGTTTGCCTTGCTCGCGGCTTTTAATCGGCTGCAAGCAAGGCGATCTAACTTTAAATTTATTACTATGGCGATAAAATTTTACTCAAAGCTTTTTGACGAGTGATTTTATCGGTAGCCGCGACATTTGTCTTTTGCGTTATTTTAAAACTTGTCCGTAAGTTTTGTTTGCTTCCGCTAAAATTACTACATTTGTTTGCCGTGCTTGCGGTAGCATCTTTTAAATTTGCGCATTTAAACCGCAAATCTTGCGTCTTTGCTTGCGATATTCAAATTTACATAAATGATTGATTTTTGAAATGTATTTTGGATTTTAGGCGAGTAAGGAATTTGGCAACAAAATAATGCGGATAAGTTTTTCGTAGTTAAAAATAACGTAAATTTGAAATCTAATTCGTCGGATATATATTTTAAAATTTGCTACGCTACGATGCTATGTGGGCTTGAGTTACCAAGTGTAAATTTCGCTTCCAAAAAGCCCTTGCACTTTGCTTGTTGCTTGACGAAAACAGTGCCGGCTTTCTATTTTGGTCTATAAAAATTAGCGACTTTTTGTCTAAACCAAGGCGTATTTTTAAATTTAGCCTCGCTTTTTGATTTTCTCTGTACTTTGTCACGCTTTTTTGCATCATGGTCATTTGCGCGCCTGCTATGCCAATATAGCCAGCTGAAATACCGATTTCTTAACTGTTAAACCGTGTAGCGTCACGCGCTTGCCTAAAGAGCTTTCTGTATGTACGCAGTATTTCTGCGCACACAAGGTGCGACGAAGCTCGGTGCTAGATGATTTTATCAGCATTAGGCTACGGTTTTCTCTCTTTGGCTATTTTTATCGCACCGCGTAATGGTTTGGTATTGGCTGCGGGTCGGCTCAGCAGAGCATCCGAGCATAAGATCCACGCAGCCCTTCGCGGTAAAATATCTCCCCATCAAACGGATAAGGTAATGTGTGCGGTGGCGTCAGATATGGCTTTTAAAGTCGCGTTAGTTATCAAAAATTTAGCTCTAATTTTTGGATTTGAAGCCGAATTTGGGATGATAAAATTCGGCTTGATTTTTTGGTGATTTTACTTAAGGGACAAAAACGAGTTTAAAATCAAATTTTATCCACAGCTACGGTATCACGAGCGGCAACCAAATCAAGATAAAATCTCAAATTTTACCCGCTCGTTTTCCTCCGCAAGATCGGTAAAAACGGCGATCAGATCGTCTGCATAACCCTCTAGCGAGGCAAGAGCGGCGCGGTTTTTTAGATTTATCAGAGTGGGTTCGTTTATCTCGCCCAGAGCGTCGTAAAGCGCGTCGAGATTTTTTACGTCGGGATCAAGGCCGAATTTTCGCGCTAGATACTCAAAGGCCGCCGTTTTCTCGCGCATTTTCGTGCCGTTTAGGGTTATGATTTTCACTGCCGCCTCCGATCAAAAAGTAGATAAAAGTTCTCGTAATGATCGGGTGTGTAGTAGATCAGCCCGTCGCTAGAAAACACGATACGCTCGGCCCCACGTCGTCCTCCACGGTATCCGATATCGCACTCAAACCACTTGCGCCCGTCGGCGCTTGGCAGCTTTTTTTCTCTGTTTGAAAAGCGGTCGCCGCCGATGCTTTTTTTATCCGTGACTTGCCATAGATTGCCGCTTTTAGCGTCCCATCCGAGCGCGATCGCCTCTTTTTTTGTGATGAAATTTCGCGGCAATCCGCCGAATCTATAAATATACGCCGCAACCTCGTCTTTTGAGGTGTAGATGCCGTCTTTTACGACGTTTACGGAAGGCGTGGTAGCTACGTTTTTGTTTGCGACGTTTCCTCTAAACTCGCTTTGCGGCTGATTTTGACCGGGAGCGGTCGAGCTATCCGGGACGATAAATTTAAACAGCGCCGCGAGTAACAAAACAGCTAGTGGCAAGATGACGTTTCTAAGTAGTTGTTTGTTCAAAAAAGACCTTTTGGAATAAATTTGAAGCGCTTGCTTCGGAGTTAAATTTGCCGTCAAATTTTACAAGCTAAATCTAAATTTGACGATTTGGCGCCGTAAAGACGAGAGTAAATTTGATCTCCCGCTAAACGTTTGCGCCAAATTTAGCGCACTAAAAGCCAAATTTAAAGCGTATTAAACACTCTATCGCCCGCGTCGCCAAGACCCGGCACGATGTAGTTTTTCTCGTTTAGTCGCTCGTCGATCGCAGCCGTATAGACCTCGATGTCAGGGTAAACTTCGCTAAAGCGCTTTAGTCCCTCGGGAGCGGCGATGATGGAGATAAATTTGATCTGCTTGATGCCATTCTCGCGTAAAAATTTAACCGCGTCGATAGCCGTACCGCCGGTGGCGAACATCGGATCGATGATGATGGCTAGGCGGTTTTTGGCGTCACGAGGCAGCTTGGCATAGAAAAACTCCGCCTCCGCGGTCTTTTCGTTTCGCTGAAAGCCCAAAAAGCCAACGCTAGCATCTGGAATGATCGTAAATACGCTATCAAGCATACCCAGAGCCGCTCGCAAAATCGGGCAAATCATCACCTTTGTCGCGAGCTTTTTAGCCTGGGCCTGGGCGACCGGGGTCTGCACACTCACGTCGCGCAGCGCCAGATCCCTAGTCGCCTCAAATATCATCAGGTGGCTGATCTCGTCCACGAGCATCCTAAACTGAAACGGCTCAGTGTTTTTATCCCTTAAAATCGCTAGTTTGTGCTCGATGAGTGGGTGAGAGATGAGCCTGACGTTTTTCATTTACAGACCCTTTGCTAGCTTTTCGGTATAGGCTTTGACGTCAAAATCCTTCACTCTAGCTACGCCGTCATCGACCGCAGCCTGCGCTACCGCAGGAGCTACCGCCGTTAGGACGCGTTTGTCAAACGGTTTTGGTATGATGTAGTCTTTGCTGAATTTTAGCTCTTTTACGCCAAACGCCGCGCAAACCTCCGCAGGCACGGGCTCTTTAGCCAAATTTGCAAGCGCGCGCGCCGCAGCCATTTTCATATTTTCGGTGATTTTTTTGGCTCTGACGTCAAGCGCTCCGCGGAATATAAACGGAAAGCCAAGAACGTTATTTACTTGGTTTGGATAGTCGCTGCGGCCGGTACCCATCATCACGTCGTTTCGCACGCTAGCGACGTCTTCAGGGAAGATTTCGGGAGTCGGGTTAGCAAGTGCGAAAATAATCGGCTCGTCGTTCATCGACGCGACCATTTCCTTGGTCACGACGCCTGGTTTTGATAGGCCTAGGAACATATCCGCGCCCTTCATAGCGTCCGCTAGCGTTCTATCTGCGGTTTCTAGGGCGAATTCTAGCTTTTCAGGAGTTAGATCTGTGCGGCCTTTGTGGATCACGCCTTTGCTATCTACCATCACGATGTGTTTTGCGCCTAGAGCTTTATACATCTTCGCGCATGCGATGCCTGCCGCACCCGCGCCGCTAACTACGATTTTGATTTTTGAGATATCTTTGCCAGAAATCTCCATCGCGTTTATTATGCCCGCACTTGTTATCATCGCTGTGCCGTGCTGATCGTCGTGCATGACCGGGATATCGACAGCTTCTTGCAGCTTGCGCTCGATCTCAAAGCACTTTGGAGCGCGGATATCTTCTAAATTTATACCGCCGAAAGTAGGAGCCAAGGCCTTGCAAATTTCAACGATCTTATCGGGATCGTGCTCGTCTAGCTCGATGTCGAATGCATCTACGTTTGCGAATTTTTTAAACAAAACCGCCTTACCCTCCATCACGGGCTTACCCGCTACCGCGCCGATATCGCCTAGACCGAGCACGGCAGTGCCGTCGGTGATGACGGCTACTAAATTTGCTTTATTTGTGTATTTGTAGGCTAGTTCGTTGTCGGCCTCGATCTCTTTACAAGGTACCGCAACGCCCGGCGTATACGCCATAGATAGGTCTCTAGCCGTCGCGCATGGGGTTTTTACTTTTATCTCTATCTTGCCGCCCTCGTGATACGCGAGCGCCTCTTCGTTAGTTACGTGTGTCATTTGTTCTCCTTTAAAATATTTTTTATTCGTTTTTTCGTCTCGTCCGCGCCCAAAACTTCGAGCACCTCAAATATCCCCGGGCTTACGCTATTTCCAGTTAGCGCGACGCGAAGCGCCTGAGCTAGGTCTTTTAGCTTTAAGCCGTTTGCTTCTAAAAATTTACCCGTCATCTCCTCGTAGCCTTTGGCGTCTAAATTTTCGCCTAAAATTTCGGCAAATTTAGCCAAATTTTCCTTGCTTTCGGGCGTGATAAATTTAGCGTACGCTTTCTCGTCGTATGCGCTTGGAGTATTTATGATCGTTCTTGCGCTTTGGCTCATCTCGACAAGCGTTTTTGAGCGCTCGCGCAATGAATTTAACAGCACTTCGCCCTTTGGCATCGCTTTAAAATCTATGTCAAAGCTAAGCATCTCACCCGCTAGCCTCTCATACGGCAGAGTCTTGATGTAGTGGGCGTTTAGCCACTCTAGCTTGCTTGCATTATAGGTGCTTGAGCTTTTGTTTATATCGTGCGGATCGAAATACTTTAGCATATCGTCCATACCGAAAATTTCGTCATTTCCGTGGCTCCAGCCTAGGCGCACGAGGAAATTTAAAAGAGCTTCAGGCAGATAACCCATGCGCTTATACTCCATCACGTCGGTCGCGCCGTGGCGTTTGCTCAGTTTGCTACCGTCCTCGCCGTTTATCATCGCGACGTGGTAAAATTTCGGCGCCTTAAAGCCCAGCGCATCGTAGAGTACGATTTGCTTCGGGGTATTTGAGAGATGATCGTCTCCGCGGATGACATCGGTTACACCCATTAGCGCATCGTCGATCACGACTGTGAAGTTATACGTCGGCGTGCCGTCACTGCGCGCGATGATAAAATCATCCAGGATATCCTCGACTCTAAATTTTACCTCGCCTTTGATGCCGTCGTCGATCACGATCTCGCCGCTTAGAGGCGCTTTGATACGGATAACGGGCTCGACCCCAGCAGGCGGAGTGCCTGTAAATTCGCGGTAGCGATTGTCGTATTTGGGCCTCTCTTTTCTCGCTTCTTGCTCGGCGCGCAAAGCGTCTAGCTCGTCTTTGCTCATGTAGCATTTATAGGCTTTACCCTCGGCTAGCAGCTTTTGTACATACTCTTTATACACGTCAAATCTACGCGACTGATACGTCACCTCGCCGTCGTGATCTAGCCCGCACCAGGCAAAGGCCTCTTTTATCGCTTGCGTGGCTTCTTCGGAGTTGCGTTTTAGGTCGGTATCTTCGATACGCAGCAGAAATTTCCCGCCGTTTGCTCTAGCGTATAAGTAGTTATAAAGCGCCGTCCTAAGTCCGCCGATGTGTAGATATCCGGTCGGAGAGGGGGCAAATCTAGTTACTATTTGTGAATTTTGCATTAAATTTTACCTTTATAGCTTGCGCTTAAATTTAAAATGTTATAATGCTCAAATTATATTTACTTTAGACTTAAACAAAGGTTTTATATGTTAAAAAAGATCTCATTCGCCGCGTTTTTTCTCAGTTTTTGTATGGCTAACGCGAGCCAGATCTCAAACGGTATCGCTGTCATCATCGAAAACGAACCCATCACCGTAAACGAAGTGCGAAAAGCCGCCACGCAACTGCAAACAAGCGAAGCAAACGCGCTAAATTTACTGATCCGCGATAGACTAGAAACTGCGCAGATCAAAAACCTAAAAATCGAAGCCAGCGACTACGAGCTAAATCAAAGGCTGCAAAAGATCGCAAGCGAGAGCGGTATGAGCGCCTCAGATCTGCGCTCGGCCGTGCTATCAAAGGGCGGCGACTACGCGCAGTTTAAAGACGACGTCGCAAAAACCATAAAACAAGAAAAGCTATATCAAAGCATATTTGCCGACGCTAAAATCAACATCTCAGAAAACGCCGCGAGAGCGTATTTCGAGCAAAATCGCGACCTTTTCGCGCACTTTACCGACGTGAGCGTGACTAGATACGTGGCGCCTTCGATGCAGCTTTTAGAGGCCGCCAAACACAGCTCCCCGATGAACACAAACCACAGCGTGCACATGGACGTGCTAGATCTAAAAAGCGAGCAGATCCCGCCTCAGCTACGAACGATATTTCAGCAGACCCCGGATGGCACTTTCACGCAGATTTTCCAGACTCCAGAGGGCTTTGAGATGTTTTACGTAGCGTCTAAAAAGGGTCAAACGATGCCTGAATTCGACGAGGTCAGAGACGAGGCGATGAACGCGCTTTATAAACTCGAGCAAGACCGCGTCATTGGCGAATACTTCAACAAACTCCGCGCCAAAGCTAACGTCAAATATCTACGCTAAACTCAATTTGAGCGCAAATTTAAGCCGATTTGATTCGGCTTAAATTCTTTTATTTTTAGTCAAATTTGACCGATTTTTTAAATTTAGTTGCTTACTTGCCCAAACCCGCACCTTCACGGCGTAAATTTCGCTAAAATTTGCTCTAAACGTAAAATCCTAAAAGAGGCAAAATTTGAACATAAACGAAGCCATAGAGGCAACCGCAAAAAAAGCAAAAAGAGTGCATACGCGCGTTTGTAAAGTATCTGTTTTTAGGGGTTTTGTTTTTTATAGCTGTTCTGCCAGTGGGCGGTGCATTCGCCGCAAAGTATCTCTTGGATAGCGACCTTGCTTCGCTATTTTTCATCATTATCTATATCCCGTTTTTTCTCGTCGCGTTAATGGCTAACGCAAGCCGAGCGATCGACGAGCTGGGGGATTACGAAGCGTTCTACAAAAACGTTTTCGTCCGCGCGGCTATCCATGATGTTGATCTAAATTTTAGCTATGACCCGCTTGCTGGCATCAGCCGTAAAGAATTTCGCAAAATCGGCATTTATTCGCCTGACGAGTTTCGCGCCGAAGACCTAATTAGCGGAACGTATAATGGCGTCAAATTTAATCTTAGCGAAGCTATAAGCATACCCAGGGATGCCAAACTAAAACTAGGCGACTCGCCCGGACTTAACCTAATCTCTCTAATATTTTTTGCTTGGTCAACGATGAAAGATATGCAAGCCTTTAGCGGCTCGGTTTTGGTCTGCGAGTTTTACAAGAAATTTAGCGGGCAAACGATAGTCGCGAGTCGCACGTTAAATACTAAATTTATAGGCGAAAAAGAACAGATGGACGATACTCTTTTTAACGATGAATTTAGGGTTTTTACGGATGACAAAGTAGGGGCGAGGTATCTTTTGACGCCCGCATTTATGGAGCGTTTGAGAGAGTTAAAGATAAAATTTGTTGGAGAGATGGGGGTGAGCGCGGCGTTTATGGACGATAAATTTTATCTATTTTTAAACGGAGCGAAAAACAAATTTGAGACGACGCTCTTTTCGCTACCGCCTAGCCTTTATGAGGTAAAGCAGATAAAAAAGGAAATTTCAGAGCTTTTATCTATCATAGACGAATTAAATTTGAACCTTGATATTTTTAAGTGAGGGCAAATTTGACAGTTTAGGTGATTGGGGATTTTGTAGACAAATTTGAGCGAGAATTTACGGCCGTACCATCTAGCGTCTTACTGGTTAAAATTTAGCCGCTAGCCTTAATCCGTTTTTAGGCTTTTGATGATATAATTTCTCAAAAATAAGACTTTTGCGGTTTGAGGCGAGTTTAAAAAAATAGCAAATTTAATCAGCTTAAATTTAACATCCCAAAAGCGCAAACGATCTAAAATTTATCTAAAAAGGAGCCAAAATGAAAACGCTAGTAGTTTTATCCCATCCAAATTTCGCCGCCTCTCGCCTAAATAAGGCGCTGGTAAATGCCGCTAAAAGCGCAGGCGCCGAGGTTCGCCACCTAGAGGGACTATATGGCACCGACGCCCTAAAAATCGACGTCGCAGCAGAGCAGGAGGCGTTTTTGCGCGCGGATCGCATCGTGTTTTTGTTCCCGATGATGGGCTTTAACGTGCCCTCCATGCTTAAGGCCTACATCGACTACGTGCTTAGCCGCGGCTTCGCCTACGGGCAGGGCGCGAAGATCGCGGGCAAACAGCTACAAATCGCCGTTAGCGCGGGCGGCGGGCTAGGCGAATACTCCAAACACGGCGCGATCAAATTTACCCTAAACGAGATTTTGCTACCGCTTCAGTGCTGCGCGAACTTTTGCGAGCTCGTTTACGGGCGGATTTTTGCTAGCTGCGGCGTGGAGCCGGGCGTGTCTGATAGCGCGATAGAGGCGCACGCTGCGAGATTTACGAAGCTTTTAAACGACGAGCTTGAAGAGCACGAATATCAAATTTAACGAAGCAAAATAGCGCGCTTGCGAGCTCAAATTTGTATTGCTAGCGGCGATTTCCTGCGCGGATTCGCCGCTTTTTCAAATTTAACCGCGCAAAATGTCGTCTTAGGCGCCCAAACAATGCGAGCGACTCGGCGTATCGCGGTATTCGCGCTATAGTCTTTGCGGGGGGGCGAGATTTTCGCTTCTTGATAGGGACGGCCAGACCCGCGCCTTTATCGCGCGTTGTTTTGGTGTGGGCGTATTTTACGGCGCGATTTGGTCAAATTTGTACTATCGCAGCAAAGCTCACGACCGTATCTTTTACCGCGAGCGATGATTTTGGTTTTATGAAATTTTTACGCATTAGTATTTGGCTTTAAATTTTGGTCGTTTTAAAACGGTGCAAATCCTTATAAATTCGGAGTTTTTATGATTTTTGGCAAGATTGATTATCTAAATTTGCTTCCTTTTCACGTATTTTTAAAGCGCTCGCGCCTAAGCTCGCAGGATAAAAAAATCATCGAATTTAAAAAAGGGGTGCCTAGCAAACTAAACCGCGATCTGCGCTGCTGCAGGATCGACGCCGCCGTGATCTCGAGCATCGAAAGCGGCAAAAAACGCTACAAAAAGGTGAGCTTTGGCATCGTAGCTAAGGGCGATGTTAAAAGCGTGCTCGTGCGAAAGGGCACCGCCGCGCACCCGGATCCAGCGTCTGCGAGCTCAAACGCGCTAGCCGAAGTACTGGGGCTTGAGGGCGAGGTGCTCATCGGCGACCGCGCGCTAAAGGCGTATCTGCGGGAGGGCGAGGAGGCGTTTTTTGACCTGGGGCGGGCGTGGCGCGAGCGGACGGGCTTGCCGTTTGTTTTCGGGAGATTTTCCTGCGTGAAGGGGCACGGCGCGTATGAGCGGCTAGCGCGCGAGTTTTTGCGAGCAAATGTCAAAATCCCAAACTACATCCTCGCCAAATACGCCCAAACCAGAGGCATCAGCGCGGATGATATCAAATGGTATCTCAAATTTATCAGCTACGAAATCGGCGCGAAAGAGCAAAAGGCGCTGCGGATATTTTTCAAAGAAGTGCGAAAAAACGGGCGGACGGCAAAGCTTTTGGCGCGAGGCGAGCGCTAAGCGCAAATTTACTCTAGCGCGCCGCTTTTTAAATTTGCCTTTTATCTCGGGCGGTTTTCGCGGTCGCTTTAAATGCCGCAGTTTAAAGCCTAACCGCTGCGCAACTCTAAATTTTAACCTCGCTAAGCGGCGATCGCGTTTTTTAGAAGCTAGCAAGATCCCGTCAAATTTAAAATTTGACGGGCAAATTTACGGACGGTCTCGTCAAATTTCGCCCGCTTAAATTTAATTTTACACCCACCGCGAGCTCAAATTTCATTCGGCCGAATTTATATTTTGGCTTCGTCTTTACGACGAGATTATCTTACTTCAAATTTGAGCCAGGGCTAGATTTACTTCGGTTGCCATCTACGTAAATCACCTTGGCTGGGTTGTTTTTGGTTTTATATATAAACCATCTTATTTCATATTGCCTTTTTTCTTCATTTGCCCATACTATAAAAGCTTTAGTGTCTTTAAACGTTGCATTTTCGTCGGGACAGTGTTGTTTGTAGAAATTTATATCTTTGTCAAATTCTTCTATCATTTTTGGATCTATTGGCTTTGGTTTGTATTGCAAAAGACCTTCATGATATAAGCACTCGGTACATAAGTGATCATATTTCTCATTTTTGCGTAACCTCTCTTCGCCTTCCTCATCTCTGCCTTTATTCATTTCATAGATGTATTTCTCTTTTTCTTTCGTAAAAGATTTTAATTTATCATAGCACACCCCATACGCCTCCTTTAGCTGATCCTTAGTGGGGGCATTTGGTAGGTCGTATTTTATAAAGACATCAAGCATAGGTTCGTAGTCTTCGTAATTATCTAGGATGGCCCAGCCGCTTAGCTGTAACGGTCTATTTTTCTCTTCGCCTTTTATGCCTTGTAGTCCGCTTCCCATTTTAAACTCTTTAGGTTTATACCCCTTGCTTAGCATTAGTTCTGCCATTTGGGGTAGGTTTTTTGAGACTACGTATTTAAACGGCTCTACCTTGTCGCCATCACAAGTTTCGACGCAGGCTGGATTATTTATGTCAGTATCAGGGTATCGTCCAGGATGATCCGGGTCTATCGTATAGTTTATAGTTATGTCGTTACCGTCTATTATTAGCGACGACATCCATCCGTAGCCCTCTTTTGAGTTTAATATAAAATAAGCCACATACTCCACCTCTTCAAATTTAACCCCTTTTTCCAGTAGTATTTTGGCGGTATCAACGGAGTTTAACATAATGGCGTAAGCCATAGGAGACAAGCCGAATCTATCTTTAGCCCTTATATCGGCTCCTAAATTTATTAGAGCATTAGAGGTATTTACGTCGTTTCTAAAAGAGCTGTACATCAGCGGGGTTCTTTTATCTCTCATGCTAACGTCTACGCTTAGGTTGTTATCTTTTATAAATTTAACTACGAAATCAGTATCTTTTCTATCAAGAGCGGCTCTTAAAGGTACTAGCGTAGTGTTTTTCTCCTCGTCGCAAACGATATTTGCGCACCTAAACCCAAAGTCGTCTATCTCCTCTTGCGTTACGTATTTAGCTAGCTCGGAGTTTGGGTCTATCTTGGTATCGGGAGTGACGGTAAAACCCGTAGGCATAGAGCTTGATCCAAATTTATCAAATTTAACTCCTAAAAAAGAAAGATAAAAAAGGATAGCCGCAAAGGCGGCGAGGGTGAATATAAATTTAAAAAAGCTTTGCAAATTTGATCCTTTTGCTCGTGACTAAATTTACGAAATAGTAGCCAAAGGGCGGTTAAATTTGAGTGAAATTTGGGGCGGAGAGTTGAAAAACGAGAGTAAATTTGGGCGGGTTAAAGAGACTAAAAAATCGCACCGAAAACGGAGGGGTTTATCTGGCTAAATTTAAAGCGCAAATTTGCCTGCCGGCACGAGCCTAGCAAGCAAATTTAAGCGCGCAAGCCTCAGTCGTCAAACTCCTGCGAGATGACGGGCGAGAACTCCTCCCAGCGAAGTTTTGTTTTGGCCGTAGGCATCTTGCTTTGAAACGGCTCTTTTTTCATCGAGGCTACCGCCGCGCTGTCGCCGATCGGCGCCGCAGGAGCCTCTACGCCTAGCACCGCGCGCTCAAGCTCGATAAAATCGCGCAAGATAACTGCGTAAGAGGCGAAAAAGTCGGCATTTTTGTGAGCGGATAAAAATTTGATAAATTCGTCGATAAATTTATTCGTAACGTCCGTAAATAGCTTGCTGCTGATATTTGCCGCGCCCGCTACTTCGTCGCGCAAAAAGGTCGCCGTGGCTAAAAATATAAATCCGACGTAGTCCTCGCTGTCTTTGCAGACCTCTTTGTCTCTGCGGTACGGGCTTAGCTTCAGGCACTCGATCACGCGCAGCCTAGCCGCGCCGTCGTCGCGCCCGTCCTCGTAAAAGGAGGCGTTTAGTGGGATGTTGGAATAAGAAAAGTCAAAAAGCACGTCGTTTTGCTCTCTAGCGAATTTCTCAAAGTCAAATTTGGCTAAATTTGCAAACGCAGCCTCGCTCTGAGGCGTAACTGGACTGGTCGCTAGGTAGGCTAGCTGCTCGCGCCAGCGGTCAAATTTACCGCCGTGCTCGTGAAAAAACAGCGGATAGGCCAAAAACTCGTAAAAATACGCGCGCGCCTTGGTTAAGTTATTATCCATTTAAAACCTCTTCTCTCATTTGATCCATTTGCGCTTTTATCATTACTTTGGCTTTGCAGTCCGAGCAGCAGTACAGCGTCTTTAGCTTGGCTTTATCGCCGTTAAATTTAGGCGCCATGATCGAGGCGATCTTCTCGACGGCCTTTTTGGTCGCAAACTCTTTGCCGCACTCGATACAGGCGAAAAGCTCGTCTCTAGCTAGCTCGCTAAAGGTAAAGAAGCTAGGCTCCAGATCGATCTTGCCCGGGCGTAAAAATATCGTGTCTTTTTCCGCGCAGCTAAGCTCGCAGTATCCGCACGCGGTGCAGACGCTCGGGTTAAAGACGATGGAATTTGTCTTTTTATCGGCGACTAGAGCGGCGACGTTGCACGCTCCCACGCAGCTTAGGCATAGCGTGCAGGTGTCTTGATTTATCTCGACGCGGCCGTATCTGATGAGCTCGGTGGTGCTAACGGAGCCTAAATTTTGACCTCCGACTAGCCATTCTAGGCGTTTGGCGAAAATCTCGCGCTTAGGCAGGGCGTACTCTGCGATGGAGTGCTGCGAGCCCTCGATAAATTTAGCCTGAGATAGGGCGCTTTTTAGCTTGTCTTCGTTCCCTGCGACTAGGACGGCTTTTTCGTTAAATTTAAGCTCGTAAATTTGATTTAAAATATCCACCGCGTCTTTGGTGCCTTTGCCGATATTTTGCTCGTAGATCACGACCTGCGCGCCGCTTTCTTGAAGTAGCGTGAGCAGATGCGTCTCGCTCAAAAATCTCTCGCCGTTCACGGCAAAAGGCAGCACGTTTGCGGGTAAATTTACGCTTAAATTTTCTAAATTTGCCTTTGCGGGCACGACTAGCGCGATCCGGCCGCGGTAGAGTTTGGCTATCTGGGCAAACGAGTTTCGCGGCATATCCGAGTAATCAAGCGCGCCGCTAGGGCAGACGCTAACGCAGCCGCCGCAGTTTATGCAGTCGATATGCGAGAAAACTAGGTGCTTAGTTTCGTCCTCTTTTAGGATCGCTACCGTAGGGCAGGCCTCGACGCATCTGCCGCAGATCTCGTGTCTGCGCTCGTGATACTGGCAGATCGTGGAGTCGTAGTGGACGTGGCTTTTAAATTTAAATTTCGGGCTTTGCGCGTCTAGCATGGCGGCGATCTCGTCGTCGCTTTTACCCGCGATTTCGTAGCAGCCGCTTTGCTTTAGCATGTATTCGCGTGCGTTTTCGACGAGGAAAAAATCGCAGTCTACCTCAAACTCGCCGTCCGGGCGCAGTACTAGCACGCTTAGTTCGCCTGCTGCTCCGTAGATAAATTTGATCTCAAAATGCGTCAACTCGATGGTTTTAAAGCCTTTTTCTTTGAGTAAATTCGCCAAATTTTCGCGGCCGCCGTTACTAACGATCACGACGTTTTTGCCGACGGGCTTTTCGTAGTCGATGTCGCGAGCTAGATCAAAGGCGCTGGCTCTTGCCTCATAAAGCAAAAGCGTGTTTTTGGCTTTATCTAGCACCGAGTCCGCGGTGTTTTTTAGATAAAAATTTATCTCAGGCGCTACGACGCTTGATTTTAGTTTGGGCGAATTTGATACGAGATACTCACC
>JBHRQF010000006.1:0-15322 GCA_042645325.1 Campylobacter sp.
AAAATTTACTATAGTCTTTGTCATCTGCAGGAACAATAGTTGTCATTGTAAGCTTACGCTTCCTTTGTTTGCATTAAATTCGTAGTTAACCCTAATGCGATAATAAGACGGTACGGCTATATGCTTAAAAATAAAGGTAAATGCTTCAAAAAGTCAATAAGAGATTTCAAAGAAGTAAAGAATAGACCTTAAAATTTAATCTCTTTGAAAAGTCGTTTATATATAATTGTATCTTGAATAAAGCAGAGAAAGAGAGCCGAAGCCCTCTAAAAGTTATTCTTTGATTAGCTCGATATAAGCCATCTCAGCAGCATCGCCTCGTCGAACGCGAGTCTTAACGATGCGCGTATATCCGCCGTTTTTGCCTACGAATTTTGGAGCAAGCTCAGTTACTAGCTTATTCGTAGTTTCTTTATCCTGCAAGCTAGCAAAAACTGCTCTATGAGCGTTACTGTCGCCTTTTCTCGCTCTAGTGATTAGCTTTTCGATATAGCTTCTTAACTCTTTTGCCTTAGGCAAGGTCGTCTCTATCTTTTCGCTTTTGATGATAGCGATAGCTAAATTTTTAAGTAGAGCCGAGCGGTGAGCCGACGTCCTACCTAGTTTTCTGTATCCGTGACCGTGTCTCATTTATGTTCCTTTTACTCTTTTGCACTCATTTGTGATTTTAGGTCGGCGATTTTTTTCTTGAGTTGATCTTTGCCGCCGCCTAGGTCGCCGCCGACCGGATATCCGATCTCTTGCATAACGGCTTTAATCTCTTCGAGAGATTTTTTACCTAAATTTTTAAGCTCTTTTAGCTCGTTTTCATCCATCAAAGCAAGTTCGCCGATAAATCTAATCTCGGCTTTATCAAGACAATTAGAACTTCTAGCGCTCAAATTGAGCTCTTCTATGCTTTGGAGAAGCTTTGCATGCTCGCTGCCTGAAGTTTGAGCGTTTAAGCCTGCAGAAACGTCGATATTTAAAACACCTTTAAACACCGACATCTGCTGATACATCGCCTCGATCGCGTGTTTAAACGCCTCGATTGCACCCACTTGTCCGTCCGTCGTAACCGTGAAAATAATCTTCTCGTAGTCAGGGTTATCCTCAACAAGGACATTTTCTAGCTCGTAAACGGCTTTTTTAACAGGCGTAAAGAACGCGTCAAGAGCTATATAGCCCTCTTCGGTATTGTCTCTTATCTCTTCACTCGGGACGTATCCGATACCTTTTTGGATGATTACGGAAAATTTAAGCTCCGCATCCTCGTTTATGGTCGCAAGATAGGCGTCAGGATTTACGATATCTACGATATCGCTTTTTAGATCGCCAGCTTTTATCTCTTTTGGACCTTTAAACGAATACTCGACCACCTCACACTCAGACTCATTTTTTAGCTTAAAACGGATGTTTTTTAAATTTATAATAAACTGCGCTACGTCCTCGAGCATGCCTCTCATCGAATCAAATTCGTGAGATACGCCCTCTATCTTGACGCCCGTAGCCGCAAATCCAACCGTGCTGCTATATAAAAGTCGTCTTAGCGGATGAGCCAAAGTAACAGCATAGCCCGTCTCAAACGGATACGCGGTTATTCTGGCGACATTCTCGCTTATACTCTCTACTGAAATTTCGGTAGGCATATAAGCTGATGTGGTAATTTTTCTCATCGTTATACCCCTTATTATTTCGAATAAAGCTCTACTATGAATCTTTCCTCGACAGGAATGACGACTTCTTCCCTTTCCGGAGTTCTTGTAAAAATTCCGAATTTTTTATCTTTTTCGACGTCGACCCAAGCTACGATGCCGGTTTGCGCCGTAAGATCGATCGCGCGAACGATTTGCGGATTGTTTTTAGATTTTTCGATAACCTCTACTTTAGCGCCCGCTTGGACTCTGTAAGAAGGAATATCCACTCTCTTGCCGTTTACTAAAATATGTCCGTGAGTAACTAGCTGGCGAGCAAAGCGGCGAGTCGTCGCAAAGCCCATTCTGTAAACTACGTTATCTAATCTTTGCTCTAAAAGCTGCACCAAAAGTGCACCGGTATTTCCCTCGCGGCGAGCGGCCTCTTGGAATAAGCGGCGGAATTGCTTCTCGCTAATGCCGTACATAAATTTAGCTTTTTGTTTTTCGCGAAGCTGTAAGCCGTATTCGCTTATCTTGCTTCTTCTTTGTCCGTGTTGTCCCGGAGCGTAAGGTCTTTTGTCAAGTGCACTCTTACCTGCCAAGCGACGCTCGCCTTTTAGCGCCAAACTAACGCCGAGTCTTCTTTCTAATTTTTCAACGGGTCCTCTATATCTAGCCATAATAATTCTCCTAAATTTCTAATTATACGCGGCGGCGTTTCGGCGGTCTGCAACCATTATGCGGAAGCGGAGTTATATCTTTTAAAAACGTTACTTTTATACCCTCTACCGCGCCTACGCTCTTGACTGCGGTCTCTCTGCCGCTGCCAGGACCTTGTACTTTGATACCTACTTCTTTTATACCGTGCTCTTTTGCTTTAGTTAGAGCGTCTTCGACTGCTTGTTGGGCTGCGTAAGGAGTTGATTTTTTACTTCCTTTAAAGCCTAGTCCGCCAGCACTGCTCCAAGCGATAGCATTTCCCATCTCATCGGTAACCGTTACCATAGTGTTGTTAAAAGTCGCGCTTATATAAACGATGCCTTTAGCAATACTTTTTCTTACAATTTTCTTTTTAACTACTTTTCTTTTTGCCATCGCTTATCCTTATTTAGTCGCAGCGCCGACTGTTTTGCGCTTGCCTTTTCTAGTTCTAGCGTTTGTTTTAGTCTTTTGACCGCGCACCGGAAGACCTTTTCTGTGTCTTAGACCGCGGTAGCTTCCTAAGTCCATAAGAGCCTTGATATCCATAGCAACGCTTTTTCTAAGGTCGCCTTCCACCACGTGATGCTCTTGGATCTCTTTGCGGATAGCTGCAGCTTCGTCTTCGGTTAGATCGTTTACTCTTTTATCGTAAGAAATTTTGGTAGCATCCAAAATTTGACGAGATTTGTGAAGACCGATACCGTAAATATAGGTCAAACCGTATTCGATTCTTTTCTTCTTTGGTAAATCCACACCTGCGATACGTGCCATGCTTTATCCTTGTCTTTGTTTATGTTTTGGATTTTCGCAGATTATGCGAACTACGCCTTGGCGCTTGACAATTTTGCACTTGTCACACATCTTCTTTACAGAAGGACGAACTTTCATTCTAGTCTCCTAAAAATTTATTCCACTTTTAGGCTGCATCAGGTTTAACGAAATTTTAAACCAACTATTTTCAAAACAAGTGGTGGGCTTTGAAAACAATTCTTCATACAGCAATTTGTCGCAAAGGGCTGAGTATAGCCAAATTTAGCTTTTAATTTACTTATGTCGGTAAATTATCCTACCCTTATCCAGACTGTAAGGCGTTAGTTCCACCTTTACGCGGTCTCCAGGCATTATTTTTATATAATGCATCCTCATCTTGCCCGCAATATGACACAAAATCACGTGTTTGTTGTCAAGCTCGACCTTAAACGTCGCGTTTGGCAGCGCCTCGATGACGTTGCCGTCGATCTCTATGACGTCGTCTTTTGCCACTTAACTCCTTTTTGTTAAATTTACTTTCGCCGCTCGGCGGAAGTTTGAAATTAAAATTTTAACTCACCACAAATTAAAATTTTAAAATTTACAAGTCGCACGAACGATTTGTAAATTTTAAAATCTTATGCTAGGCTTAAGATCTCCGCACGTCCGTTTACGACTGCCATGCAGTGCTCATAGTGGCTGGTTCTTAGCCCGTCTTTGCTGGTTACTTTCCATTTGTCGTGACCGATCACTGGAGTACCGTCTTTTTGGCAGATCATCGGCTCCACGCAAAATACCATTCCGTTTTTGATTTTCGGTCCCGATTTTGGGCTACCGCCCTCTAAATAATTTAAAATTTGCGGATCTTCGTGCGGGCGTCTACCGATGCCGTGACCGCAAAATCCAGTTAGCGGAACAAATCCTCGAGCTCTTATAAATTTCTCGATTTCAAAACTAAGCTCTTTAAAGTGCATTCCCGCTTTTACGGTATCTATCGCAAAATATAGCGCATCTTTAGCGCAAGCGATTAGTTTTTCGTCCTCGTGCGAAATTTGACCCACGCCCCAAGTCCTCGCCGAGTCGCCGAAATATCCGTTTAAATTTGAACCGATATCAACGCTTACGATGTCGCCTTCTTGCAGTTTGTATTCGTTCGGGATGCCGTGGATGACTACTTCGTTTACGCTGATGCAAGCGGCGTTTGGAAAGCCGTAAAGACCCTTAAATGCCGGCTTTGCGCCCGCAGCCCTTATCATATCCTCGCAAATTTTATCTATTTCTAGTAGCGAAATGCCGGGCTTGATCACACTTTCTACGTAGTCGAGGGTTTGAGCGACGATTTTATTCGCCGCTCGCATCTTCTCTATGTCGTTTGGCTGCATGATGGTTATAGCCATTACAAACCTACCGCGCTCAGAGTTTGATATTTATTCATATAAATTTGAGCCTCTATCCTTCGCATCGTATCAAGCGCGACGGAAACCACGATCAGCACCGACGTGCCACCGAAATAAAACGGAACGCCCATAAATTTAACAAGCACCCAAGGTAGCGTCGAGATAAGTCCGAGATAGATCGCTCCGCTAAAAGTTAGCCTCGATGCAACTTCGTTTAGATACCCGGCTGTACCTTCGCCTGGTCTAATACCCGGGATAAACCCACCCTGTCTTTTTAAATTTTCGCTGATATCTTTTGCGTTAAACGCAATCGAAGCGTAAAAATATGCAAAAAATACAACCAGCAAGAACGTTAAAAAGTTGAAAAAATAGCTATTTGGATTTAAAAAATCGTGAATAGCTTGAATGTAAGGATTTGTGCTGGCCTGCAAAATGGTGCTTGGGAACATCAAAATCGCACTGGCGAAAATCGGAGGAATAACGCCGCTTAAATTTACCTTGATAGGTATATAGTTCATTATGCGTTTGTTTTGATTTTCCATCACGACCTTACGAGAATAGCTCACCGGTACGCGTCTCTCGCCCATCTCGACGTAGATAACTATGCCTACCGTGACTAAGATAACAAGCAAAATTCCGATAACCACGAGGAAGTTCATCTCGCCCGTATTTACCAAATTTACCGTTCCGCCGATGGCTGAAGGTATGCCGCTAACGATGCCCGCAAAGATAATAAGGCTGATGCCGTTGCCGATACCGCGCTGAGTGATCTGCTCGCCTATCCACATCAAAAGCATAGTTCCGGTTAGCATCGAAGCCGCTGCGATGGCGATAAATAAATTCATATCTATCATTATCGCATCCTCTCCGCCTCTACCGTGAAGGCTCTGAAGCCCCATACTAACGCCCACTGCTTGAACAAGGGTGATAATAATAGTAGCATAACGGATGATCTGCATATATTTTTGCATGCCGTCGCGGTCTTTTTTCATCTTGCCCAAATTTGGGAAAGTAGCCGCTAAAAGCTCCATGATGATAGATGCCGTGATGTATGGCATAATGCCTAGAGAGATGATGCTAAGGCGCTCTGCCGCCTTACCGCTGAACATATTAAACAGTCCAAGCGCGTTTGCGGAATTCGAATCGAAAAACTCTTTAATAACATTGACGTTTACGCCAGGAACCGGCACGTATGCCAGTATCCTGTAAGCAAATAAAAATGCCAACGTGATTAAAATCTTGTTGGTCAATGTCTTATTCATTACGCACGTCCGCTAACGGTTACGTTCTCGTCTTTGATTTTCAAAGCCAAATCTTTCGCGCTCACTCCGATCAATTTGATTTTCTTGACGCTGCTTGAAATTTTGTGTACGGTAGCGATAGTAGCGATGGTGATCTCGCTTAGCTCTTTTACCGCAACGATTTTTTCTACGTTGATTACGTAAGGTTTTTCAAATTTAGAAGCGAAGCCTACTTTCGGAAGGCGTCTTTGAAGCGGCTGCTGACCGCCCTCGAAGCCTCTTTTCTCGTTGTAGCCTTTTCTAGCTCTTTGACCTTTGTGTCCTTTGCCTGCGGTTTTACCTTGACCGCTGCCTTGACCGCGACCTAGTCTTTTGATTTGTCTAGTCGAGCCCTCGGCAGGTTTTAAATTTTCTAGTCCCATATCTTCTCCTTAGCCTTTAAGCATACTTAGCGCTTTTAAAGTAGCGCGAACGACGTTTGCCGAGTTGTTTGAGCCAAGCGATTTTGTTAGGATGTCCTTGATGCCCGCAAGCTCTAGAATAGGACGAGCGCTACCGCCCGCGATCACGCCCGTACCTTCGCTAGCAGGGCGAAGCAAAACGCGGCTAGCGTTAAATTTAACCTCTACGTCGTGAGGTATAGTCGAGCCTTTTCTTTTTACCTCGATGATGTTTTTAAACGCGTCGTCGACGGCTTTTCTCATAGCATCCGGCACCTCTTTTGCTTTACCGAAGCCAAAGCCCACCAGGCCGTTTCTGTTTCCTACTACGACAAGAGCCGTAAATCTAAATCTACGACCGCCTTTTACGACCTTTGTAACGCGGCCGATATCAACCATTACTTCTTCGAATTCTTCTCTGTTATATTTTTCCATAGCGATTTTCCTTATAGTTTGATACCGTTTTCACGTAATGCGTCTGCAAAAGCCGCTACCACGCCGTGATACAAATAGCCGTTTCTGTCGAATAATGCCGTTTCTATTTTTTTAGCTTTTAGAGTTTTTGCGAATTCTTTAGCCAAAGTTACGGCGCCTTCTTTGTTTGCTTTTATGCCTAGTTTTCTGCCGTCTGCTGCCGCTAGAGTTACGGCTGCTACGTCATCGATAGCTTGGACGTAAAGGGTTCTATTTGATTTGAAGATAGAAATTCTAGGCAATACCGCAGTGCCGGAAATTTTGGCTCTGATTCTTCTTTTTCTCTTGATTCTAAGAGCGAGTTTTCTTTTTAATACATTTGCTGTCATTATCTATCCCTTACTTCTTAGATGTCTTACCGGCTTTGCGGATGATGCGCTCTTCTACGTATTTAACGCCTTTGCCCTTATACGGTTCAGGCGGTCTATACGCCCTGACTTGAGCCGCGATCTGACCGACCACTTGCTTATCGTCGCCTTTAATAGTGATGATGTTTTTCTCTACGCTGATTTCAACGCCTTTTGGCACTTCGTGATTTATCGGATGAGAAAATCCTAAAGTAAGCTCAAGTACTTGGCCTTTAGCAGCGGCTTTGTAACCGACGCCATTGATCTCAAGCTGGCGAACAAAACCTTTTGTGATGCCGATGACGATATTGTTTGCAAGCGCTCTATAAGTGCCCCAGTAGGCTCTATCTTGTCTCTCGTCGCTCTTTGGAGAAAATACTATGTGAGCATCTTCGATTTTGACATCTACGTGCCCCTTTGTGTCAAGCTCTTTTAAATGAGCGCCTTTTTTAAATTTAAGGACGTTGCCTTCTACGCTGACTTCTACTCCGCTTGGAATAGCTATCGGCTGTTTTCCTATACGTGACATTTTTTTCCTTTTTACTTGTCTAGGGTATGTCTACTTTTACGAATGGATACCGCAATACCATAAAAATAGAAATGAATCGAAGCGATAAAAAACCGCTTCAAACACTTTAATTTTCTCGTCAAATTCGACTTATTTTTTGGAGTAACTTTCCAAAACTTAACGTCAGATTTGACATCGTCGTTTTTAAATTTAGCTTTGCCAAATTTGGGTAAATTTACAAGCCGAGCTAAATTTAGGAAACTTTTTAAATTTGAACTTCCGTTTTTAAATTTTATAAATTTGACGGCGAAAATTTTTCGTAAATTTTATAAACTACAAAAAGATGCCTAGTCAAATTTCATTTCAAAGTAATCTAAAACGCTACCACGTAGCGTTTTAGACAATTACCACACAGAGCAGAGGATCTCTCCGCCTACGCCAGCTTTGTGGGCGTCTTCGTTACTCAAAACGCCTTTGCTAGTGCTAACGATGATCGTTCCGTAGCCGTTTTTAAATCTCTTGATCTCGTCTTTTCCCTTATAAACGCGGCGACCCGGGCTTGATACGCGCTTAAGCTCGTTAATCACGCTTCTGCCGTGTTCGTCGTATTTTAAAACTACGTTTATAAATTTCTTTTTATCTTCTTCTACGACGTTGTAGCTCTCGATATAGCCTTTAGCCGCAAGGATAGATAAAGTAGCCTCGACGACGTTTGAATGAAGAAGCTTCGTAGTCTCGAGTCTTCTCATTGCGGCGTTTCTAATGCGAGTTAGCCCGTCTGAAATTAAGTCGTTTAACATTTCTCTTCCTTACCAGCTTGCTTTTTTTAGACCCGGGATTAGTCCCTCGTTAGCCATTTTTCTTAGGCATACGCGGCAAATTCCAAAATCTTTATAAACCGAATGCGGACGTCCGCAAATTTGGCATCTCGTATAGCCGCGAACCGCAAATTTAGGCTTTCTGGCAGCCTTTGCTATCATTGATTTTTTCGCCATATTACTTTCCTTTCGCAAACGGCAAACCAAATAGCTCAAGCAATTTGAATGCCTCTTTGTCGCTGTTCGTCGTCGTAACTATAACTATATTCATACCGTGAGTACGTAAAATCTTATCGTACTCAACCTCTGGAAACATTAGCTGCTCGTCAAGGCCGAAGTTGTAGTTTCCGCGTCCATCAAAGCCGTCTTTCGGAAGACCTCTAAAGTCCTTAACTCTCGGTAGCGCGATAGAGATTAGTTTGTCTAAAAACGCAAACATATTCTCTTTTCTAAGCGTTACTTTTACGCCGACGGGAAATCCCTCGCGCACTTTAAAGCCCGCAACCGATTTTTTAGCATCGGTAACTACTGCTTTTTGTCCTGCGATTAGAGAAATAGTATCGGCGATGTTTTGAAGTTGCTTTTGATCTTTAGCCGATTCGCCAGCGCCTACGCTTATCACGATCTTTTCGATCGCAGGGATTAGCATAGGATTTTTGATGTCGAATTCTTTAGCCAAAGCAGGCTTTACGACCTCGTTATATTTAGCTTTTAATCTATTCATTTTCAGCCCTCAACTTTTGCAACGTTTGAGATATCAATAGGCATCTCTTTATTGATAAAGCCGCCGTTTGGGGTCTTTTCGCTAGGTTTTATAGCTTTTTTAGCTACCTTGCAGCCCTCGACGATGACTTGTCCTTTTTTGGCTAGGACGGATAAAATTTTACCTGTTTTACCTTTGTCGTCGCCTGCGATGATCTTAACGGTATCGCCTTTTTTTACTTTAAATTTAACGTTAGCCATTATAACACCTCCGGAGCAAGCGAAACGATTTTCATAAAGTTAGCGTATCTAACCTCACGGCCGACCGGTCCAAAGATACGAGTACCGATAGGCTCGCGTTTGTTATCCAAGATGACGGCTGCGTTTTCGTCGAAGCGGATTAGCGAGCCGTTATCTCTTTGAACCTCTTTTTTAGTTCTAACGACGACTGCTTTTACCACTTGACCTTTTTTGATCTTACCGTTTGGAAGCGCCTTTTTGACCGAGCAGATGATAACGTCTCCAAGCGTCGCGTATCTTCTCTTGCTGCCGCCCAAAACTTTAATGCACATTAGCTCTTTCGCACCGCTATTATCGGCGACCGTAAGCCTCGTAAAAGATTGTATCATTACTCAACCCCCGTCGCTAAAATAGTCTTTAAGCGGAAAGATTTTCTCGCGCTTAGCGGTCTGCATTCGATAGCTACGACCGTATCGCCCGCTTTTGTTTCGTTCTTTTCGTCGTGAATCATATATTTTTTAAAGCGTTTTACGAATTTGTGGTATCTTGGGTGCATAACGCGTCTCTCAACCAAAATCGTAGCCGTCTTATCGCCGGCCTTTTGTAAAACGACACCTTGAATTTCTCTTTTTAATGCCATTTCTCACCCCTTACTTTGAAGCGCTAATTGCAGTGTTGATTTGCGCTATTTCCTTGCGGACGGCGCTAATCTCGTTAGGGTTGCTTAGCTGCATAGTTTTTAGCTTTTGTCTTAAAGTAAATAAAAGCACCTTTTTCTCTTTCAATAACGCGTTAAGTTCTGCAACGCTTTTGTCTTTAATATCAGTATATTTCATTTTCACTCTCTCGCGTTACGATTTTAGTCTTAAACGGAAGTTTGTGGATCGCTAGAGTTAGAGCTTCGCGCGCTAGTTCCTCATCTACGCCCGCCATTTCGACTATTATACGACCTGGTTTTATGTTCATAACCCACTCTTCGACTCCGGCTTTACCTTTACCCATACGAGTTTGTAGAGGTTTTTTGGTTAGCGGCTTATCTGGGAAAACTCTGATCCAAGTTTTAGCTTGGCGTTTTACGTGGCGGGTTAGAGCCACACGAGCCGCTTCGATCTGGCGCGAATTCACGCGGCCCGCTTCTACGGCTTTTATTCCGATCTCGCCCATAGCAAGATCGGCGCCGCGAGTAGCTTTACCGCGGTTTCTGCCCTTCATCTGTTTGCGAAATTTAGTTCGTTTTGGCATCAACATGATTATTTACCTCTTCTTGCTCTGCGCGGTTTTTTATCGGCTTTTTCTTCTTCGTTCTTTTCAGGTTGAACGCCTTTTTGAAGAACCTCGCCTTTAAATATCCACACTTTTATACCTATGTTTCCATAGGTCGTATGCGCTTCAGCAACGCCGTAATCGATCTTAGCTCTTAGAGTGTGAAGCGGAACGCGACCCTCTAAGTACCACTCGGTTCTAGCGATCTCAGCACCGCCAAGACGTCCTGCAACTGAAATTTTGATACCTTTAGCGCCTGATTTTTGAGCGCCTTGGATAACTTTTTTCATCGCGCGTCTAAATGCAACGCGTTTTTCAAGCTGCATAGCTACGTTTTCCGCAGCTAGCTGAGCTGAAGCTTGAGCTTTTCTTTCTTCTTTGATATTTACGTTTACTTCTTTGTTGATCAGCTTTTGGATATCCTCTTTAAGCTTCTCTACGTCAGAGCCCTTTTTGCCGATGATAATACCAGGGCGAGCTGCTACGACGGTTACGCGAATTTTCTTAGCCGTTCTCTCGATCAAAATTTGAGAAACGCCCGCGTAGTAAAGTTTCTTTTTCAAGAAAGCGCGAATTTTGTAGTCTTCGCCGATATTTTCAGCCAAAGTTCCTTTAGCAGGAAACCATCTTGACTCCCAGTTGCGGTTTATTCCTAGTCTTAGACCTATCGGATTTACTTTCTGACCCATATTACGCTTCCTTCTTTTCAGGTTTAGATACTTCTACTAAGATATGAGAAGTCGGTTTGCGGATTCTGCTTGCGCTTCCTCTCACTCGCGGTCTAAATCTTTTTAATACTGGGCCCGCATCCACGCGGCAGCTTGTAACGATAACCTCTTCGGGCTCAAATCCGCCGTTAGCTACCGCTGAGCTGATAGCCGTGGCGATAAATTTGGCGCCGCGGTTTGGCATAAAGCTAAGGCTAGCTAGTGCAAATTCGGCGTTCATGCCTTGTACTTCTCTTGCGATCAGTCTGGCTTTAGTCGGAGATAGTCTTACGAATTTAATAATTGATTTGCTCATCTTATCCCCTTACTTACCGATTTTCTTTTGCACTGAGCCTTTGTGACCCTTAAATGTGCGCGTAGGAGCAAATTCGCCTAGTTTATATCCGATGTGGTTTTCCGTAACGTATACTGGAATGAAGCTCTTGCCGTTATGAACGTTAAACGTTAGGCCTATCATTTCAGGCACTATCGTGCTGCGTCTAGACCATGTTTTTATCGGCTTGTTGTCGTTAGCTTTTTTAGCGGCAACGACTTTTTTCATTACATGCTCATCGACAAAAGGTCCTTTTTTGAGTGATCTTGCCATCTCTATTTACCTTTCCTTCTTGAAATTATAAGCTTATCGCTAGCCTTCTTGCGGCGAGTCTTAGCACCTTTAGTCGGTTTACCCCATGGAGTAACAGGATGACGGCCTGAGTTTTTCTTGCCCTCACCACCGCCGTGCGGGTGATCTACCGGGTTCATCGCAGAACCGCGAGTTTGAGGACGGATACCTCTGTGGCGATTACGTCCGGCTTTACCGATAGTTACGTTCGCCCAGTCTTCGTTACCTACTACGCCGATACTAGCCATGCACTCTGCGAGTACTTGTCTCATCTCGCCGCTTGGCAAGCGAAGCATTACGTATTTTTCCTCTTTACCCATTAGCTGAGCATAACCGCCGGCTGAACGAGCCATCTGAGCACCCTTGCCTGGTTTTAGCTCCACGTTGTGTACGATAGTACCAACCGGGATGTTTCTTAGTTTCATCGCGTTACCGGGTTTTATGTCTAGGCCTACCTCTGCTGCTGCTACGACATCGCCAACGTTTAGTCCGTTTGGTCTGATGATATAGCGTTTTTCGCCGTCTTTATAAGCGATAAGCGCGATGCGGCAGTTTCTGTTCGGATCGTACTCGATAGCTTCGACTTTACCTTCGATACCGAATTTGCGGCGTTTAAAGTCGATGATTCTATAAAGTTTCTTCGCTCCGCCTTCTTTATGTCTAGAAGTTATTCTTCCGTTGCTATTTCTACCGCCGCTTACAGGGATCTTTACAAGCAAGCTTCTCACGCTAGGTTTAGCAGTGATATCTTCGCTTGATAGGCCCGTCATAAATCTGCGGCTAGGTGTATAAGGTTTATAGGTTTTTATCGCCATCTTACGCCTCCGTGTTTTCTAGGCTTGAGCCTTCAGGCAACTGAACGTAAAATTTCTTTATCTCGTTGCGTTGTCCTTCTCTTCCTTTGAAACGCTTAACTTTTCCGTCGATTCTAAGAGAATTTACGCGAAGCGGCGTTACCCCAAAATACTCTTTCAAAATTTCTTTCAGCCTATTTTTAGTCATCTTAGGCGAAGTTTGTATAACGACCACGCCTTGCTCTTGAAGACCGAGAGTTTTTTCCGTATATAAAATCGTTTTGATATCAGTTATATCTGCCATTTCAGCCCTCTTTTATTATAGTTTCAAGTGCGGCCTTCTCGATAACGACGGCACCGTAAGTCGCCACTAAGTAAGCGTTTATCTCGCTCGCATCGATTAGATAGCAGTTTGATAGATTTCTAAACGCCAATAGCGTGTTGTCGTCAAGCAGATCTTTTACGACCAAAGCGTCCCTCAAATTTAACGCGCTGATTATTTTAGCCGCGTCTTTAGTCTTGCCGCTTGCGATCTCTATGCTATCTACCGCGAAAATTTTACCCGCGTTAGCTTTTTCGTTTAGCGCGAACTCAAGCGCCAATCTTTTTTGCTTTTTATTGACCTTTTGGAAGTAGTTTCGCTCGTTGCTCGGACCAAACGCCACCGCGCCGCCTACCCAGACGTTAGTTCTGGTTGAGCCCGCTCTAGCGCCGCCGCGACCTTTTTGTCTCCACGGTTTTTTACCGCCGCCGCTTACTAAAGCTCTGGTTTTGGTGTGAGCCGAATTTGAACGCATGCCAGACAAATAAGACTTAACGTAAAGATATAGGTTGTGCGGGTTGATCTCAGCGTAATTAGCCGGTAGATCAAGCTCGCTAGCTTTTTCAAATTTTTCGTTTAATACGCAAACTTTACTCATTTTACTATCCTTATTCTGCCCATTGCGCCGTTATAGCCAGCGACGCTGCCTTTTAAAACCAAAATTCCGTTTTCGGCGTCAAAGCTTACGATCTCGTTTTTAACGGTAACTTTTTCGTTTCCGGTGTGTCCGGCCATCTTCATACCAGGCTGAACGCGTCCCGGCCACTCGCGGTTACCGATAGAGCCGTGTCTTTTGTGGAAGCGAGAACCGTGACTTTTCGGACCGCCGCCAAAGCCATGTCTTTTCACGACGCCTTGATAGCCTTTACCTTTTGAGCTGAAGCTAACTTTTAAAATTTTAGCCGAGCTAAGCGGACTAAAATCAAGATCGCCGGCCTCTTTATTGGCGACTTGTAGGGTTGCGAATTTATTAAATTCCGCCGTTAGGCTATATTTTTTTTGCTGACCCTCTATGGCTTTATTTTTTGCTTTACCTTTAGCATAAGCTACTATCGCACTGCCGCATTCGCTCACTTCGCAAACTTTAGCGTTTACGACCTTTAGAAGCGTAACAGGGATGCTCGGGTTATTAACCGTTCTGCTCATGCCTATTTTTTCTACGATATATTCCATCTTTCACCTCGCCTTTATTTGCCCATCGCGCGGACTTCGACGTTAACCTCAGGGGCTAAGTCAAGCTTTGTTAGCGAGTCGACGGTATCGGGCGTAGCCGCTACGATATCTAGCATTCTAGCGTGAATTCTCATTTCAAACTGCTCTCGTGAGTCTTTGTTGATGTGTGGTGATTTTAAGACCGTGTAGCGTTTGATCTTCGTAGGCATCGGCACCGGACCTCTGACGTCGGCGCCCGTTCGTTTGACAGCTTCTACTATGGCTGCAACTGTGCGGTCGAGAACTCTATGGTCATAAGCTTTAAGCTTAAGCCTGATTCTTTCCATTTTCTTTCCTTTGAATAGAACTTGTCGCAAACATACGACACTTCTTACTTGTGTAAGAGACTCGGATTTTATCCAAATGGCTTTTTAATTTCAATATTTTGAGCAAATTTGGTGAAATTTAATAAAATTATTTCCTTTTTATAAGGAAGTTTTTGTAAATTTGGCTGAAAATTTGAAGAGAAATATTTAAATTTGATTTGGGATAAATTTGGCCGAATTAATTTGGGCGCAAATTTGGTTCGGATAAAATTTACACGCATTTTTATCGCTCAAATTTAATACATTTTCTTTTAAAAGCGGTAAATTTTAGATCGTCTTTTGAGATAAAATTTTAATTAGCTTCCTCTTTACAAGGAAACTTCGCTATAATTTTCCAAATTTAAAAGGCAAAAAATGCAAATCCTAACCGCGCTCTACCAAAGCCCGCCGAAAAATATTAAATTTATAAATAGAAAATTTGAGATTGCCGCACTCAAAACGCTGATAAAAGGCGGTATAGGAAGCGGCAAAACATCTCTAATCGCTGGCTTTTTGTCGGCATTTGAGAGCAAAGAGTTTTTGTATGTAAATTTAGGCGATCTTCGCATAGATGCGGATGAGATTTTGTCAAATTTGCCCGAGTTTTTACGCCAAAATCCGCAGATAAAAATTCTAGCGATCGATGACTTCGAGCAAAGATTTCAGGATAAATTTGAGCCGATTTTAGAGCTAAATTTGCAAAATTTTATCGTCACTTCTGGGTTTAAAGACGCAAATTTAAACGGCTTTAGCGAACTAAATTTGGATTTTTTAGACTACGAGGAATTTATCGCCTTTTTTTCAAAAAAGATCGATCCAGAAACGCTTTTTAGTCATTTTTTGCTTCACGGTAGGAGTC
>JBHRQF010000007.1:0-14568 GCA_042645325.1 Campylobacter sp.
ACGGCTTTTTTGCGATGGCTAGCGTTTATATCCTGCTGCAAGGATACGGCGCGAGGGAGGTTTCGTTTTTTATGACCGTCGCGATGGCGGGCGGCTTTATCGCCCACTCTCTCATCGGCGGTTTTTCCGATAAATTCGGCCGCCGTCCTGCGATAATGTGCTGCGCGGGCGTGTCGCTATTTGCGGCTATTTGTTTTTTGGCGCTTAAGCCCTCTATCTACGCGCAGTACGTTTTGTCGTTTTTTTTGGGTTCCGGGGCTTTTTGCCTATATGCGTTATCGCTTGCCCGCGCCAACGACGTTTTAAAACATAAAAATCAAGGCATCGAAGTAGGGCGAGCCGTGCTTTTTAGCTACTCTTTCGGCTCGCTTCTTTCGTCCGTGATAATGGGCGCTAGTATGAAAATTTTAGGCTTTGACGGCTTTATGTGGGTTTATGCGGCGCTGCTTGCGTTTCTCATCGCATTTTGCCTCACTCAAAAGACCGTTCCGCTTGAAAGCAGAAGCGACTTTGAGCATAGTCCGGGCACGATGGCAAATAGCTAATGAAAATCTCAAATTTGACGATATAGCCGTATGGAATCAGTAAATAACGCTATAAGCTCGCAAATCGCGACCCAAGCCGCCATCGGCGGCGCGCTACCCAAAACAGGTGGCGTAGGCGGCGCAAACACAGGACAGACGGGTCAGGCGGGCGAAACCAAAAATCTTTTTAAAAATCAGCCCGCGTCCTCGCAAAATTTAGGCTCCGAAGCCGCGGATAACGCCGTAAAGGATTTAGACAAGCTCGTAAATAAGCTTTTAGACGAGCTAAAATCAAGCCCGGCGCAGGCCAAAGAGCTAGCCGCGCAAGCAAAAAATCTGCAACTCTCGCCAAATCTCGCAAAAGATATGAAAAGCCTCGTCGCGCTTGCCGAAAACGAGCCCGACCTAAAGGAATTCGCGCTTAAACTAAAGGAGTTTTTAAAACCCGTCGCCGATCTAAAAAACGCGCCGCTAAACGAGCAGATAAAAAACTCGGGCATCATGTTGGAGGCAAATTTAAAGGACGCGCTAAACGGCAAATTTAACCTACCCAGCGCGATAAATAAGCTGTTCGGCGATATTAAAAATCTCTCGAATCAGCAGCTTTTGGAGCAAATTTCAGCCTTGGCTAAGGACGATAGCCTAAGCACGAACGAGAGCTTTACGAGGCTTGATCAAATTTTACAAAACGCTAAAACCGCGGCCAAAGATACGCTAGCGGGCTCGCCTTTTAAGCAACTTTTTGAAATCGCTGATAAGCTCGAAAACGCGGCTAAATTTATGGATAAGCAAGCAAACGCCATGAGCGGCAGCGGGCTAAGCCTAAACGAAAAAACGCTAAACGCCGAGCTAAATAAAGTCTCGCAGCTGCTGGCAAACGCGGGCGAAAAAATGCAAAATTTAAACAGCGAAAAGCTAAGTCAAAACAGGGGCTTTGCTTTAAATTTCGCCGAGCTAAAAAGCGCGGTAAAAGATTTAACGGACGAGCTTGGCGCGCTTGCTGGCTCGCAGGATAAATTTAACGATTTCGCGCAAAAAATCGTCCGAGAAGGCGCGGAAGGAAGCGAGGGCGCGACGCTGCAAGATAAGCTGCAAAATGCGGCTAGAAAGTTAAATTTCGCCCTACAAATCGCCGATAAAGCGGGCTTTGAAGCAAAAAATAACCTCGATGAAGTCGGCAAGCTAATCAAGCAACAAAATATCGCTCGCGGCGAGCTTAGCGCCGTGACGCCAAAAAGCGCCGAAGAGACGGCAAAACTCCTGCAAAACGACGTAAAAAGCGCGCTTTTAAACATGCAGTCAAAGTCTCCGGATGCTAGCCCCGTAAAAGACGCCGCCTCAAAGCTACTCGCTCAAATCGAGATGCACCAGCTAGCCTCCGCGGTCGCAGGCGGCGTGCAGACCTATCTGCCCTACGTCTGGGAGGGCGTAGAGGGCGGAAATATCAGGTTTAAACAGGGCAAAAAGCAAAAACACTACGCGCAAATCGATCTAAATTTTCAAAATTTCGGCCAAATCAACATCATGGTGGCGCTTAGCGAAAACAAATACATCGACCTTGCGATCGCGACGCAAAAAGAGGAGTTTAAGGAGCTGATTTTAAGTGGCGCGAAGGAGCTAAAAAGGGCTATCGGCGAGCAGGGCTTGATAGTGTCGAATTTTAGCCTAAAAACTATGCCTAAACTGCGCCTTAGCGGCGTTTACGGCGGTCTGGATAAGCTTGATATGGGCTTTGATAAAAAGGCGTAAATTTGGCAAAAGTGCAAAAAACTAAAAAAGCCGTGGCTCTTGGCTACAACCGCCAAAAAGATAATGCCCCAAAAGTGCTGGCAACGGGCTCTGGCGAAGTGGCGAAAAACATCATAAATCTAGCCAAATCTCACGACATACCGATCAAAGAGGACGCCGATCTGGTCGAGGTTCTAAGCAAGGTCGATCTAAATGAGGAAGTCCCGCCAAATCTCTATAAAGCGGTCGCGGAAATCTTTAGCTTTTTGTATCAAATGACGAATAAAAAATAGGGCGGTTTTACGGTTTTTGCCAGAGATTATTTTTATAAATGCCTAAAATTTCTATATTTTCATCTGAAATTTCAAATACGATAACATAGCCTTTGAAAATTAGATCTCTTATGTTGTCGTTTGCTGTCAAGCCGTTTTTACGAAAACGCCGCGGCATAAACGCCGCGCCGCTAATTTTTTCATAAAGCTCGTCTCTAAATTTAACCGCTTTTTCTATGCTGTCTTTTGCGATAAACGCTAAAATTTCATCTAAATTTTGATGGAATCTCTCTGAAAATTTGATGTTCATATATCGGCGCCAAGTTTTTTTAGCGTCTCGTTGGATTGTTTCATGGATTCTTTAAGATCGTAAAATTTAAGCTTGCCTTGGTTTTTTAGCTTGATAGTTTCTAAAAGATGGGTTGCGTCTTGGGCACTAAGCGAACTTTGGTTTTCTATTACGTCTATATTGTATTTATTGTTCATAGCTGTATTTATGGAGCGTAAAATTTCTATAATATATTTATCCGCATTTTGAATGACTAGCATATTTTTCCTTAAATTTATTTTCGAGTATTTTACCATATTTTGCGTCTTTTAGATTTTACACTCATAGCTAAATTTAATATAAATAAAGATAAAATAGCCGTAAAATTAACTCAAAAACGGAATAAATTTGAAACAAAAACTGGTCTTAGTCGGCGCCTCGACGGGCGGTCCGGGACATTTAAAAAGGCTTTTTAAAGGGCTTGAGCTAAACGGGGCTAGCGTCGTTATCGCGCAGCATATGAGCCTGGCTTTCATCCCTAGTTTTATCTTGCAGTTTGACAAGGAGTGCGCGGCGCAGGTCGTGATGCTAGGCGTGCCCACGCAGCTAAAAAGCGCGATATATATCTGCGAAAAAAACTCGGAGATAATCTCTGCTAGCCCCCTAACGGCCGGCATGTGCTCGCCGGCAAAGGAGACTACGTATAACCCAAACGTGGACGTGCTTTTTCACTCCGGCGTGCAGGCTTGTAAGTTTGCCGACGTCATGGCGATCTTGCTAACGGGTATCGGCGACGACGGTGCGCGCGGGCTAAACGAGCTATATAAAGCCGGCGCTAAATGCATTGCCGAAAGCGAGGAGAGCGCGATCGTCTACGGCATGCCAAAACGCGCGAAAGAAATCAACGCAAATTTGAAATCGCTACCCATCGGCGGTATAAGAGCGGAACTAGAAAGGTTTTTACATGCTTGAAAATGCAAATTTGACGCCCGCTCCTAGCGATGCGGCGGGGCTAAATAAATTCGTCGAAGTAATAAAAAATATGTGCGGCGTGGATCTGGAGTCCAAAAAGGACATGATAAAGCAGCGCCTAATAAATTTCTGCCAAGCAAACGAAATTCCAAGCTTTGAAGCGTTAAGTTCAAAAGTCGTCGTAGACCGCCTTATGAGGCAAGAAATCGTAAATTTGATCACCACGAACGAGACTTATTTTTACAGAGAGTTGCCGCAGCTACAAGCCGCGATTTATTACACCAGAGAGGAGCTTGATAGCGTGCGGATACTGTGCGCGCCGTGCTCGACGGGCGACGAGGCGTACTCGCTAGGTATGCTCGCGCACTCAAATTTGCTCGACGTAAACCGCGTTAGCATCGTGGGTATCGACATAAACTCCGAGGCCATCGATAGCTGTAAAAAGGGCGTTTATAGCGAGCGTTCATTACACCGCCTAAACGACAATCAAAAAAATATCTACTTCACAAAACGCGACGGCAAGTACGAAATCAAGCGCGAGATGCTGCCTAGATGCGAGTTTAGCGTGGTTAATATCTTTGACGACGCGATCTTTAAGCTCGGCAAATTCGACATCATTTTCTCGCGAAATATGATGATTTATTTTAACGAGGAATTTAAGCTAAAAACGGTCGAGCGCTTTCATAAAATTTTGAGCGATCACGGCAGGCTCTACGTCGGACACGCTGACTTGGTGCCGTTTACGACGCTTTATAAAAAGCATATTTCAAACGGAACGACTTATTACGCTAAGGCCTGAGCGAGGCAAATTTGGGTCGAATTCGGCTCAAATTTGCTTAAATTTGACGCGAGCTGACGGCTACGTTTTTGATGCGGACGGTAAATTTGCTCGCTTAAATTTGCCTTGCTAAGCCCGCGCCGCAGAGTAAATTTACGCTAGTTCGTCTTTGTAAATTTTACGCACGAATATCCAATAAATCGCTCCGGCAAAAAACACGCAGCCTATTAGCGCCGTGATTAGCCAGAGACTAAGCCCAAGCTCAAAAAGCAGTCCTATACCGCTAGATATCACCGCCGCGACGCCTAGATAAACCATATCGTTATAGGCGATGATGCGGCCGTAAAATGCGGGATCGCACTTTTGCTGGATGAGCGTGTAGGTGTAGCTCCAAAGCGTCGAGGTAAAAAATCCCGCGCAGAAAATCCCGATAAATCCGATATAGAAGTTAAACTGAAGTGCGCTCCATGCGATGACGCCAAGCCCGTGGCCGACGTAGATATAGACTAGGTTGGTGTTTGAGACGAATTTGCTAAGCACGAGCGGGCCGACGATAAGGGCGACGGCGCGGCAGGCGTTGATGTATCCGATGATGAGCGATGCCGAGAGCAGGCCAGCGTACGGATAGTCGGCTAGCAGAGCCACGAGCGCATCGTAGCTGGTCACGCCAACTACAGCGTGCAGCATGATGAGATGCGCGATGAGGGGATTTTGTTTTACGTATTTTAGGCCGTTTTTTAGCATCTCGTGGACTCTTTCGCCGCCTTTTTTGGCTCGCACGGCGATGTCTGTTTTAAGCAGGACGACAAGCGCCGCTCCGTAAAGAGCGCAGTCAAGCAAAAAGGCGCTTTTTATCCCGAAAAAATGGATATAAATGCCAGCTAGCCCCATGCCTGCGGTGTATGAAAACGCCCAGATGAGCGAGTGGATCTCGTTTGCGGTTTTTAGGTCGTCTTTGTTTAAAATTTTAGGAAAAAGGCTCATCTCGACCTGAAAATACGTTCCGCCGGCTCCGACTCTGATAAATATTATCACGAATAGCAGCCACATCAATGAAAGCTTGTCGATAAAAACGAGCATAAAAACAGTCACCATCTCCACGACCGTGAGCGCTATTAGCATAGGTTTTGGGCTAAATTTATCCACCACGATACCGCTAAAAGGCGATAGCAGCACGCCCGGTACAAAAGCAAGCGCAGCCGCCGCCGTGATAGCCCAAACGGGCGCGTCAAGCTCGATAAGTAGCGTGAAAATGCCCGTGTGCGAGAACCAAACGCCAAAATAGCAAATCAGTTGTATGAGTGAGAGGCGCGCGAAAACGGGCTGCGTTTTTAGCAGGTCGATAAATTTATTCATTTTGGCTTCGGGTCAAATTTGAGCGCTAAATTTGCAGCTTAGTTGGCTTCTAGCTTTTTGTAAATGCGCTCCTGGGCGAAATTTTCTTTGATAAAGCTGTTTTGGTTGCTGATCTGGCGTAGCGTATCGCCGTTAATCTCGAAATTTAGCTTTTCGCGGTATTGATTTGTCACTCTTAGGGTGTTGCCCTCTATCTCGTATTTGCCATTTTGCAGCTCTCTTTGCGCGATCTTTTTTTGATAAACGGTGTCGATTTTAAATGTGCCGTCCGCGTTTAGTGTTAGCGTGCTTTTTGAGTTTTCGCTACATCCGTCGCAAAACACTTTAGCCTCGTAAACGCCGATCAAATTTTCCTTATCTATTTCAGCACCGCACGTTTCAAAAACCTCCGTACCGCCGCATTTTTTGTTATTTACGGCGCTTCCGCTCGTCGCACAGCCAGCAAATATCATCGCAGCCGCAGCTAAAAATAAAATATTTTTCATGATTTATCCTTAAAATTTTGGCTAATTATACTAAAAAATTTCCGCTAAAATGGCGATTTTTTAGCAAAAAGCCGCTAAAATGATGAAAAATATTTTAAGGAGTAGTCATGGAAGAGAGCATCCCGTTTGTCGTATTTGCCGTGGTTGTGCTGGCCTTTGCGATCTTGTTTTTAAAAGCCGGTATCAAGATTATCTCGCAGTCTGATATCTACATCGTCGAGCGTTTGGGTAAATTTCACAAGGTGCTTGACGGCGGATTTCACATCATCATCCCTTTTGTCGATCAGATCCGCGCCGTGATCACCGTGCGCGAACAGCTAGTAGATATCACGAAACAGCAAGTCATCACAAAAGATAACGTAAATATCAGCGTCGATGGCATCGTGTTTTTAAAGGTCGTGGACGGCAAAATGGCCCTATATAACGTCGATAGCTACAAACGCGCGATCGCAAATTTAGCCATGACGACGTTGCGCGGCGAGATCGGTGCGATGAACCTTGATGATACGCTTAGCTCGCGCGACCGCCTAAACTCCGCGCTACAAAGAGCGCTCGGAGACGCCGCCGACAACTGGGGCGTAAAGATCATGCGCGTCGAGATCTCCGAGATCTCCGTGCCGCACGGTATCGAAGAGGCTATGAATCTACAGATGAAAGCCGAGCGCGAAAAACGCGCCATCGAGCTAAAAGCGCAGGCTGAAAAAGAGGCGCTCATCCGCAACGCCGAGGCGTTAAAGCAAGAAAAAGTATTGCAAGCCGAAGCCATCGAGCGTATGGCCGATGCGAAAAAATACGAGCAAATCGCGCTAGCCACGGCTCAAAAAGAGGCGATGGATATGATAAACGAAAGCATGGCGCAAAACGCAAAAGCCGCCGAGTTCCTACTAGCGCGCGACCGCGTCGGAGCCTTTAACGAGCTAGCCAAAAACGGCTCGAAAGATAAAATTTTAGTCCCTTACGAAGCGACCGAGCTTATCGGCTCACTAAGCGTTTTAAAGGACTTTTTAGGCGCTAGGGCGGCGAAATGATACCCGCGTACTTGATGCTAGCTGCCGGCATTGGGCTAATCATGCTCGAGTTTATGCTCGGTAGCTTTTTCGTGCTATTTTTCGGGCTTGGATTTTTAGCGGTCGGAGTTTTAGGATTTTTTATCGATATCGCTTGGGAGTATCAAATTTTACTCATCGCTATCGTCTCATTGGTCCTGCTTTTTGCGCTTAGAAAGCCGCTAAAGGCCAAATTTAACCAGCACGAAAGCGAAGTCAAAGACGATTTTTTAAACGAGAGCGGCGAGGGCGAGATCAGAGAGGGTATGGTTTATTTTAAGGGCACTTTGTGGCGCTACGACGGTGATTTATCCGAGGGCTCGAAGGTACGCGTGCTTGGCACGAAAGGCAACAAAGTCGTTTTACAGCGGGATTAAATTTTTATTATTGCGGTTTAAAAACGCTTTTAAATTTTTCAAGGAGTCAAAATGTTTATCGTAAATTTAACTTATGTTAAAGAGTTAAGCGAAGTAGATAGCTTCATAAGCGAACACAATGCATTTTTGGATAAATTTTACGCAGAAAATAAATTTATCTGCTCGGGGCGTAAAATCCCGCGTAGCGGCGGCATTATCTTGGCAAACATTAAAGATCGCTCGGAGCTTGACGAGATTATCGGACAAGATCCGTTTTTTAAAAACGGTATCGCAAAATATGAAATTACCGAGTTTTCGCCGACGAAATTCGTACCTGGTTTTGAGCGGCTTTTAGGCGAGTAAACGAACTGGGCAAGCTAAGGTTAACCAGCTTGGGTAACTATTAATAAAATTGCAAAAAGGCAAACGACTGCGACTGGATTTGCGCGTTTGCCTGCAATAAAATTAACCTTTAACGGTGCAGTTTAAAATACGGTCGCCGTTTTTACAACTTTTATAAAATTCTCGTTTAAAATTTAAAATCAAAAAAGTTGGTTTCTCTTCGTAAACTTAAAATCTAGCCAAATTTAAAGAAACGGCTAGCTTAATTTAATATACGTTTAGTCACTAACGCTCTTTTAAAATAAATTTATAACAGCCACTCCGGCTACTATCATGCCTATGGCGATGATTGCGGGCAAATCAAGCTTTTGCCCCATAAAAAAATAAGCTATCGCCGAGATGAGAACTATGCCCGCCCCGGACCGTATCGCGTAAGCGATACCCATGGGAATGTGCCTAAAATATCGCAAGCAGGTAGAATAAAATCCCGAATAAAACAAGCGAACCAACGGCGTATAAGGGCTTTGCAAAGCTGCCGCTTAGCTTTAAAAGCGAAGTTGCAGCCGCCACCAGCGTGATGCTTATGCCTATAAGAACTCAGTATTTGATCATTTTTTCTTCTTTGAATTAATAAGGGAATTAAAAACTCAAATTTTAAATATCTAAATTAACTATAAATAAATTAAAATTTGATCCTTTGCGTGCTTTTGCAGACGTAAATTTGATGAGGAAAAGCGATCAAATTTGACCTTGACCGCATTTAAATTTTAGTGTTTGTGATGAGGACAGGCGTGCGCTTCGTCGCTTGCGCGGCTTTTGTCGTGATGAGCGCACTCTTTATGCTGCGCGCAGCCTTGCGCTTTTGCGTCGCATTTTGGGCACGGTTTTGATTTGGCGCTCTCGCCGCTACAGCACAGGCTTTTATCTACTCCGTGATTTCCGTGGTGAGGGCACTCTTTCGTCGATGCGTGAGACTGGGCGCAGCTAGCGTTTGCCATACCGTGATGCGGGCAGCTAGCGTCTTTTATCTGCGTAGCGTGGCGATACTCCTGCGCGTTTTGTTCGGTCGGAGCCGGTTTGTTTGCCGCGCAACCTGCAAAAAATAGCGCCAAAATCGTAGCCAAAACTAAATTTTTCATCTTTTCTCCTTTGATAAAATATCTCGCAATTTTATCAAATTTAAGCTTTATAAATCGGGTTAAATTTAAAAAGCCGTTGCAAATTTGACTCTGGGCTTTATACGTTCAACTATCTGTGACGGTGCGGAGCGTCGCAGCTAGCGCCAAAAGGCTAAATTTTAGCTCGAGAGCGTTTTTTGCGGATTTTAAAATCATTTCTTTTCCTTTGCGTCGAGGCGCAAAATGGTATCCGCAAGAAGTTAAAAAACGCGAATTTATCAAAGATAAAAGCGTTTTTCGCTAAACTCGCGTAAAAAAATTAAAGGAAAAATTTGACTAGACTAAGCGTGGACGAGGCGGTAAATTTGATAGAAAACGCCGAGCTAAACGAGCTTGGAGCGATGGCTCTAGCGCGCAAGCGCGAGCTGCATCCAGACGGCGTCACGACCTTTATCGTGGATAGAAACATCAACTACACGAACGCATGCTGGGTGGACTGCAAATTTTGCGCTTTTTACCGCGATCATAAGGACGAGGACGCCTATGTGCTTAGCTTTGACGAGATCGGGCAAAAGATCGAGGAGCTCATCGCTATCGGCGGGACGCAAATTTTGTTTCAAGGCGGCGTACATCCGAAGCTAAAAATCGAGTGGTACGAGGATCTCGTGGAGTTTATAGCAAAAAAATATCCAAGCATCACGATTCATGGATTTTCCGCGGTCGAGATCGACTATATCGCTAGGATCTCGCGCATAAGCACCAGGGAGGCGCTACGCCGTCTACGAGAAAAAGGACTCTACTCGATGCCCGGAGCCGGAGCCGAGATACTCAGCGACCGCGTCCGCGACGTGATCGCGCCTAAAAAATGCGACGTAGAGACATGGTTACGCATCCACCGCGAGGCGCACGAAGAGGGTCTAAAGACGACGGCTACGATGATGTTTGGTACCGTAGAAAACACGCGCGAGATCGTGGAGCACTGGGAGCACATCAGGAGTTTGCAAGGCGTTACGGGCGGCTTTAGGGCGTTTATCTTGTGGAGTTTTCAGGGGCTAAACACGCGCCTAGCCGCCGAACGTCCCAAGATCAAAAAGCAAAGCTCGAATCGCTATCTACGCCTGCTTGCGGTCTCTAGGCTGTTTTTAGACAACGTACCCAACATCCAAAGCAGCTGGGTTACGCAGGGCAGCTATATCGGGCAGCTGGCGCTGCTGTTTGGGGCAAACGACCTAGGCAGCACGATGATGGAGGAAAACGTCGTCAAGGCCGCGGGCGCTAGCTACCGTATGAATCAAGACGAGATGATACGCCTCATCAAAGACATCGGCGAAAAGCCCGCCAAACGCAATACCAATTATGATATTTTAGAAAGGTTTTATTGATGAAAATCATAAATTTAAAAGCCGCAAATTTACAAATCCCGGCCGTCTACGAGGCTAGCAAAACCTTGCCCGCGGTGAGCCTAAAGCTTATTTTCAAGGTCGCCGGAGCTTGCGCGGAGGAGAAGGCGGGGCTAGCTAAATTCGTCGCTAAAATTTTCGACGAAGGAACGCTAAGCAAGGGCGCGGCGGGCTTTGCCAAAGAGCTTGAAACGCGCGCGATTAACCTTTACGCGAGCGCGGGATTTGAGACGTTTGCGTTTGAGCTAAACTGCTTAAAGGAGCACTTTTCTTTCGCACTTGCCAAGCTAAAAGAGCTTTTAGAGGAGCCGAATTTAAGCCAAAAAAGCTTTGAGAAGGTGCGAACCCTGACGCTGGGCGAGATATCTAGCAACGAGAGCGACTACGACTATCTAGCTAGAGTCGCGCTAAACGGGCTGCTATATCCCGGTACGAATCTAGCAAGGCCTAGCATCGGCACGAAGCAAAGCGTAGAGAGTATCACGCTAGAGGACGTTAAAAACTTCATCTCTAGCAAGCTTGATCTGGCAAATTTATTCGTAGTGCTGGGCGGTGAAGTGACGCCTGAGGAGCTGAATTTAGACGAGATTTTAAGCCCCTTAAAGGCGGGCGAGCCGCGCGAACTAAAGCTGCTAAAAACCGATGAAAAATGCGGCGAAAAAGCCATCATCAAACCTAGCGAGCAAGCCTATATTTACTTTGGCGCGCCTTTTGACGTTTCCCGCGAGGAGCGCTATAAGGCTAAGGTCGCGACGTTTATTTTGGGCGAGGGCGGCTTTGGCAGTAGGCTGATGGAGGAGATCCGCGTGAAGCGCGGGCTGGCGTATTCGGCGTATGCTAGGAGCGAATTTGCGCTCAGCCACTCGCAAATTTGGGGCTATCTACAAACCAAAAACGAGAGCAGGAGCGAGGCGGTCGCGGTCGTGAAAGACGAATTTGCAAAATTCGTCAAAAACGGCGTAAAGGCTGGCGAACTAGCGCAGGCTAAAAGATTTTTGCTAGGCTCGCAGCCGCTACGACAAGAAACGCTTTTTAACCGCCTAAACATCGCTCAGAGCGAGTTTTATAACGGCTTTAAACTAGGAAATTTTAAAGACGAGCTAGAAAAAATCTCAAAGCTAAAGCTTGCCGAGCTAAACGCGTTTATAGCGGAGCATGCAGAGATAGAAAAGCTCAGTTTTGCCGTGCTTTACAATGAAATTTGATGAAAAAGACAGAATAAATCTAAAAAAAATCGGCGTAACCACTCTGCTTGACCTAGCGCTAAAGCTTCCTAAAAGCTTTGAGGATACGAGTCTAGCCGCCGTGCCAAAAGACGGACACGTGAGCGTCGCCGTAGAGATAAAAAGCGCGTATCGCCAAGGCGGAATGCTACACGCCGTATGCTGGTGCGAGGCGTGGGAGCAAAACGTCAAAATCGTGATTTTTAACGCCAAGCCTTGGCATCACGGCGCATTTAAGGTCGGCAAAAGCGTATTTGTAAGCGGCAAATGCGTCTACGCCTACGGCTCGTGGCAGCTAACCAATCCCAAAATCGTCACGAAAATAAACGAAATCATACCCAAATACAAGCTCACTCTCAGAGACGATTCGTTTAAAAATTTGATCCAAAAGTACGTAAATTTGCCAAATTTGATCGAGGCGGGGCTCGCGCCTAAGGAGGCCGAATTCTTGTTAGATCTGCACAAGGGAGACGAAAAAAGCGTGGCGATACTAGAGGCTCTCGTGCAAGAAAAAGCCGGCGAAGAGGTGCTAAAATTCGTCGAAATTTACAACTACCTAAAAAAGCTAAACGCTAAAAAAACGCATTTTAAAGCGCCTAAAATCAAGCTTTTTGATATCTCTTCGTGGCTTAAAAATTTGCCGTTTACGCCGACAACTGATCAGCTAAACGCTATCGCCGATCTGCGCGCGGACTTTAGCGGCGAGGAGGCGGTGCGACGCGTCGTGATGGGCGATGTCGGTAGCGGCAAGACTCTCGTGATGCTAGCTGCCGCGCTTAGCGTCTATCCCGGCCCTGCGCTCATTATGGCGCCCACGTCGATATTAGCCGAGCAAATTTACGCCGAGGGGGCGCGTTTGCTGCCGGATTTTATGCGCGTTTTGCTAGTTAAAAGCGGCAATAAACCCGAATTTGACGGCGTAAATCTCATTATTGGCACGCACGTTTTGCTTTATCAAAGCTTGCCGGCTACACCGCTTGTTATGATAGACGAGCAGCACCGTTTCGGCTCGAATCAACGCGAGAAAATCAACGCTCTAGCTAGCGGAGGGCTTGGGCAAGAGACGCAACTTGACGGGGTGGAGGGCGAATCTAGCGGTAAATTTGACGACGGCGAGTGGGCAAATTTGACCGCAACCGAGCCCGAAAAAAGAAATAAACAAACAAAAGCGGCGAATGAGACCAGAGCTCACGTCGTACAGTTTTCTGCAACGCCGATCCCGCGAACGCTAAGCATGATACAAAGCAGCTTTGCGGAGTTTAGTTTCCTAAAGCAGATGCCTTTTGAAAAGCACATACACACGCAAATTTTACAAAGCGCGGACTTCGGCGAGCTACTGGTTCATATCAAATCGCAAATCGCTAAAGGCAAGCAAGTCGCCGTGATATATCCGCTCGTGGAGGGTAGCGAAAGCTCGAACTATCAGGGGCTGGAGGAAGCGCAGGGGTTTTGGCGGGCAAATTTTGCAAACGTCTATGTCACGCACGGCAAGGACAAGGAAAAAGAGCAAGTGCTGCGCGAATTTCGGGATCGCGGCGACGTGCTGCTCTCGACGACGGTTGTCGAGGTTGGTATCTCGCTTCCGCAGCTTAGCACGATCGTGATCGTGGGGGCAGAAAGACTCGGTCTAGCGAGCCTGCACCAGCTGCGCGGGCGCGTAGGGCGAAACGGAGGGAGCGGATTTTGCTTTTTGTTCACAAAGCTTAAAAATCCGCCGACACGCTTGAGGGAATTTTGCGAGACGCTCGACGGCTTTAAGATCGCCGAGATAGACCTAAAAAATCGCCAAAGCGGCGACATCTTAAACGGCGCGTTTCAACACGGTGCGACATTTGAATACTACGACTATGAAGAGGAAATTACGCAAGTAGCGAAGGATAGGCTTGGTCTGTATAAAATGTAAAATTTAGCTTGATTTTATGAACGCGGTTGTAAAATCGCCCATAGTAAAAACTAAAAGAGAGTAAAAATGAGTAAATTTAGCAAAGCCTTTAAGTATGAAAAAATACGTCTACAAGCGACTGTTTCGGCAAGAAGAGCTTTTACTATGTTAGAACTGGTCGTTGTTATCGTTGTCATAGGTATTTTGGCTATGGCGGCTTTGCCTAGATTAGAGCAAGATCATATAGGTTCGGCTGTTGACGATATCATGGCTGCAGTAAGAAGAACTCAGCTGCTGGCGATGCAAGACAGTAAAGTAGATCCGACAACGAACCCAGGTAGTCCAACGTGGCATACGGGACGATGGACTATCGAAATAGCCGGCGATCGCTATACTATAAGAAATAGAAGCACTGGAGAAAGAATATTTGGGGTATTAGACAGAAGATATGGAATAACTGCTGCAGATATCAACTGTCCTGTTGTTTACGCACCAGATCCTATTCATCTTATAGGTTTTGACGAGTTCGGGCGCATCTTAGACGCAAGAAATGCAATAAGAGGCTATGGAAACGATGCAATCAATAGCTCTTTTTATCAAACACCTTGTACTATTACGGTTGAAACACGAAGTAGAAAAGCCACTATAACGGTAGCTCCAACTACCGGCAATATGACCGTAGTTTATCAATAATCTTACTCAGGCTAAATAATCAGGAATTCCTTTGGTGTCATCAGACAAAATAAACAAATTTGAGATACGAGAAAAACTATAAGTATAAAAAGTATTTAAAGATATCAAAATGATAAAACTTGCAA
>JBHRQF010000008.1:0-14021 GCA_042645325.1 Campylobacter sp.
TAGCGAAATTATATCATCTAAAAATTAAAAAGAGCTAAAAATTTTACGTTTTCATTTTAAAATTTAACGTAAAAATTTAATATCAAATTTACTTAGTTTTTGATATTCTTGCGAAAAAATTGACTAAAAAGGATAAAAAATGGCAGTAAAAATAACAGACATCTGCATAAGTTGCGGCTCTTGTATCGACGAGTGCCCGACAAACGCTATCGTAGACGACGCGGATAACCCGACCGGCGAGGACGCATACTACGTTTATGCCGATAAATGCGTCGAGTGTGTAGGATTTAACGACGAGCCTGCGTGCGCCTCAGCCTGTCCGACCGACGGCTGCATCGTTTGGGACGCCCCATATGCAGGACAGCCTTCTCGCGCCGAGATAACTGCAGATATGAGAACGGGCGAAACGGCCGTCATCTCGTAAATTCCGCATCTAAGCCCTTTTGCGGGGCTTATTTTGAAATTTAATTTTTTTTTGATATAATCACTTCCTTATAAAAACCACAAAAAGGAAATTTTATGCAACAAACGCTTTCTATTATTAAGCCTGATGCCGTAAAAAAGGGAGTTATCGGAAAAATCGTGGATAGATTCGAAAGCAACGGACTAAGAATCGCCGCTATGAAAAAAGTTAAACTAAGCAAATGCGACGCAAAAGCTTTCTACGCAGTTCACAAAGACAGACCTTTCTTCAATGATTTGGTTGATTTTATGGTAAGCGGACCGGTCGTAGTTATGGTTCTTGAGGGCGACGATGCGGTAGCTAAAAATCGCGATCTAATGGGCGCAACAAACCCAAAAGAAGCAAAACCGGGCACTATCAGAGCCGACTTTGCAGAGAGCATCGACGCAAATGCCGTTCACGGTAGCGACAGCCTAGAAAACGCTAAAAACGAGATCGCATTTTTCTTTGCAACAAGAGAAATTTGCTAAATTTAGGTTAAATTTTGAAAATATCTTTCGCCAAAATCGCAAATAACCAAATGCCGTTCGAGCTAAACTCGGACGGGGTAAATTTTAACGGCGATCTAAAAAGAATAAATCAAAATTTAGTTAGCTGTAAAGGCAAAATCGCAGGCGAGATAGCTCACAACTGCGACCGATGCGGCGAAGATATAAATTTAAAGCTTGATGAAGATGTAAATTTGATATTAAGCGACGGAATTTATAAAGGTAAAGAAGAAAATCTCGACGATGTAGTAGAGTTTTTCGACGGTTTTGTAAATTTAGAAGAAGTATTAACAAGCGAAATAGAAGCTTTTAAGAGCGATTATTTTTATTGTGAAAAATGTAAAAATCTATAAAGGAGAATAAAATGGCAGTACCTAAACGAAGAGTAAGTCATACTCGCGCGGCAAAGAGAAGAACGCACTACAAAGTAACGCTTCCGGTTCCCGTAAAAGATAAAGACGGCTCATGGAAAATGCCTCACCGCGTAAATAAAACTACCGGAGAGTATTGATACAAATGACCAGCATTTGCATTGACGCGATGGGCGGCGACTTCGGTCCGCAACCTATTATCGGCGGCGTGATCGAGGCTTTAAAAGAAGTAAAATTTGAAGCCGTTTTGGTAGGCGATACGAAAATTTTAGAAAGCCTCGTTCCGCAAAATTTAAAACAATACGTAAAATTTATTCAAGCCGACGAGGTCGTTTCTATGAGCGACGGCGCCACCGATGCGTTAAAGCGAAAAGAAAGCAGTATTTTTAAGGCTATCGAGCTACTTAAAAATAAACAAACTATGGCCGTAGTTTCGGCGGGACACAGCGGAGCTACGATGAGTCTTGCCACGCTTCGAGTCGGACGGCTTAAAAACGTCTCGCGCCCGGCGATAGCGACGTTGATGCCAAATGTTACTGGCGGTAAAACTCTAGTTTTGGACGTCGGCGCAAACGTAGACTGTAGGCCAGAGCACCTATTTCAGTTTGCGGTAATGGGCGAAGCTTACGCAAAGGAAATTCTAAAAATAAAATCCCCTAAATTAGGACTTTTGTCTAACGGCGAAGAGAGCAGTAAGGGCAACGAGGCTACGAAAGAAGCCTTTGAAATGATTTCAAAACTCGACAGCTTCATGGGCAACGCCGAAGGAAATCAAGTCTTTGACGGAAGCGTCGATGTCGTTATTTGCGATGGTTTCGTCGGAAATATCCTACTAAAAACAAGTGAAGGCGTAGCCGACGCTATAACAAAAATCATCAAAAAACATGTTAAAAAATCCCCGGTCGCCATAGCTGGTTCGCTTCTTATGAAAAAAGTTTTTAAAACGCTAAAACAGCAAGTCGATTACGACGAATACGGCGGCGCACCGCTACTTGGCGTGAACGGTTGCGTCATAATAAGCCACGGTAAAAGCACCCCAAAAGCTATCAAAAACGCGATATTTCAAGCTCTAAAATTCGCAAACTCCGATATAAATAAAGTCATCGAAGACGAGCTTTCGCACTTCGCAAAATGAAATTACAAAGACAAATTTAATGCCAAAAGCCTCGCTAATATCCATAGCCGCATACGCTCCGCCTAAAATTTTAACAAATTTCGACCTTGAAAAAATGGTGGAAACCAACGACGAGTGGATAGTTAAGCGTACAGGTATCAGCCAACGACGCATAGCGCAGGGCGAAGATACGAGCGATCTTGGCACGAAAGCGGCAAAAATAGCGCTTGAAAGGGCAAATTTGACTGCAAAAGATATCGACGCCATTATTTGCGCGACCATCTCGCCCGATCACTTTTGTATGCCCTCAACGGCGTGTAAAATTGCTAAAAATTTAGGCATAAATACCATTACGGCATTTGATATAAGCGCGGCTTGCACGGGCTTTATCTACCTACTTGAGCTTGCAAAATCACTGATTGAAAGCGGAAGTAAAAAAAACGTATTGATAATCGGAGCCGAAAAACTAAGTAAGATCGTCGATTGGACCGATAGAACTACTTGCATACTATTTGGCGACGGAGCAGGTGCCGCGGTCGTAAGCGCTAGCGAAGAAAACGAAATAATTGACGTTCACACCGCAGCCGACGGCAACTACGCAAACCTACTCATAACTCCCGGCGGCGAAGAAAAATTTATCAAAATGTCGGGCAATGAAGTATTTAAAATCGCGGTTCAGACGCTAACTAAAGACGTCGTAGATATCCTAGAAAAAAATCAAATTTCAAGCGATAAAATCGATCTTTTTATACCTCATCAGGCAAATTTGCGTATCATCGAGGCGGTCAAGCAGCGCTTAAATTTTACAAACGAGCAGTGCGTCGTAACCGTCGGAAAATACGGCAACACAAGCTCAGCCTCTATACCTATGGCGATGAATGACGCATACGAAGCGGGCAGACTTAAAAAAGGCGATTTGCTTTTACTAGACGCATTTGGCGGCGGCTTTACGTGGGGTTCGGCGCTACTTAAATTTGGCGGCGAAACTGCAAATAATTTTTAATCTCGCAGTTAAAATTTAAATCTTACGCTTAAATTTAAAAACCGATTCTACAATCCTTAGTATAACCACCGCATAGCTTACGATCGACCGATTAAACCTGACCAAAAAAGCTAAATTTAGCTCGGCAGAGGTATAATACAAAAAATCACGGAAGGCAAAAAATGGTAGTCAGTAAAATCTACGAAATCAACTCTTGCGACGATATGGAGCTGGGCGTTAAACGCTCTATGAAATTAAACTTCAAACTGTGCTACGATGACGATAAGCCGGTTAACGCCATAGTTTTTATAGTGCCTGGATGCGGCGGCGATGTCGATAAAGCATATAGAGACCACCTAGCCGAATTTACGGCGAGAGAATTTAACGTAGCCGTGATCAATGTAGATTATCACCATATCTACAACAGATTAGTTACGGGCGCTAGATACTATATGGACGAATTTGATCAAGAAATTTTAAGAGAAAAATGCCGAGAGATAAACCTGCAACTAGGCGGCGATCTGAGCTCGCTAAAAAATTTCGATAAGCTAAACGGCGTCTTGTCTGCGGTTAGTAACTATATAGACAACAATAAAAATAGCGGAGCATTTCCAAAAGATTTTGTTTTAAATTTATCCCTTACGATTGATCCGGAAAAAGACGAATACCAAAATTTCGGCATTATGCAGGCGCAGGATTTGATAAACGCCCTACTTTTTATAAAGGCAAATGCGCCGTTTAAAGCGATTAAAAATTTAAACGAACTACCAGTCGTCATGATCGGCAGCTCGCATGGAGGCTACCTATCGCATATGGCCGCCAAGATCGCTCCGTGGCTCATAGACGGCGTCATCGATAACAGCAGTTATGCCAAATATCCGCTTAGGATCGTGGGATTTGGTAAGGAGCTTGACTATATGAATCACTGCTGCTCATCAAACGATATGCTTTTTAAACATATAAATTTTTTCATCTCCGACAAGACGCTTTGGACCTTAAAAGATGGCTCCGATAAGAGATTTATGCCAGCGCACGAAAAGATACGTTATATTTTAAATTTAGACCACGTAAAAACCCAAAGCAAATATCCAAAGCCGATTTATCTAAGCTATCACTATGCCGGAGACGATATCGCTCCTATCGCTGATAAATCAGAACTTTATAGCAAATTTAACGCATGCGGCATAGACGCGACGTTAAAAATAATAAAAGACGAAAGCGAGCTTGACGGCAAATTTATCAAATCGTTAACCCACGGCTTTGACATGTCTATAAAAACGCTGATCTCAAAAGAGCTTCCGCCGATGTTAGCCAAGATCGCAGCTCGCCCTAAACAACCTTGCGAGGATAAAAGCATAACCTATATCTCGGAAAATTTAGAGTATAAATTTTTTGAATCTAACGATAAAATCAATCTACAAGTTTCAAAAATATGGCAAAACGGCACGGTAGTTAAAAAAACGTATAAAATCCACTCCTGCGACGATACCGAGCTTAATATAAAGCGCGAAAGCCTGCTAGAGTTTAACCTTTGCTTTGATACCAAAAAGCCGGTCTCGTCAATAGTTTTTATAATACCTGGCTACGGAGGAGACGCGGACAGCAACTACCGCGAGCACTTAGCGCAGTTTGTCGCGAGCGAATTTAGTGTAGCCGTAGTAGGCGTAAACTACCACTGTATCGGCGATAGACCGCAAACAGGAGCGACAATATTTTTTGACGATTTAGATAGATCGATATTAAAAAAAGAATGCGCCAGGTGCGGCATAGAGCTCCCGGAAAATTTAAGCGTAATCGATACGCAAACCCTGCTTGATATCGACAATCTAATAGACGCAAGAAAACGCGATAAGACAGCACCTCAAGACTTGTCTCTTAAACTATCAATTTCTCTTCAACCGACTAAAAACGAATACCAAAATTTCGGCATTATGCAGGCGCAGGATTTGATCAATGCGCTACTTTTCGTAAAAGCCAACGCTCCTTTTGAGTGCGCAACCGACATAAACGACCTACCAGTCGTCATGATAGGTAGCTCGCACGGAGGCTATCTATCGCATATGGCCGCCAAAATCGCCCCATGGCTCATAGACGGCGTCATAGATAATAGCAGTTATGCGCTAGCGCACTGGCCTTTTATCGGCTTTGGCAAAGAGATAGATTACATGAAATATTACAGCGGTTACACCAGCGAATGCTATCACAATATCGAGCTTTATTTATTTGACAAGACGCATTGGACGCTAGACAAGGCTTCGCCGGCTTATTTTTCCAAGTCGAGGAAATATATAAGAGAAATTCTAATGCCGCAACACCTCAAAGTCCAAAGCGGCTATAAAAAGCAAATTTACACGAGTTATCATTACGCTTATGACGATTTTTACGCTCCGGCTAGCGAAAAACAACGACTCTACGACGAACTAAAAAATTTAGGCTACGACGCTACTCTAAACATAATAGAAAATGAAAGTCAGCTTGACGGTAAATTTATCAAAACGCTAACGCACGGTTTAGATATGTCGATAAAAACGCTAATCTCAAAAGAGCTTCCGCCGATGCTGGCTAAAATCACAGCTCGACCGAAACAGCCTTGCGAGGATAAAAGCATAAGTTACGTTTCAGACGATTTAGAGTATAAATTTTTTGAAGCGAACGACAAGATAAATTTAGAGATAAAAGAACAAAATCTACCGCAGCAAAATCATGATAATAAATAAAACATACGAGATCCCATCCTGCGACGATGTAGAGCTTGGCATAAAGCGAGATTCGTTACTTGAGTTTAAGCTCTGCTACGACGACGAAAAGCCCGTTAAAGCCCTAGTTTTCATCGTGCCTGGGCTTGGCGGCGATGCGAACGAAAACTATAGAGAGCATTTAGCGCAGTTCGTAGCTAGCGAATTTAACGTAGCGGTAGCGAGTCCGAACTACCACTGCATCGGCAACAGGCCGCAAACGGGGGCGACCTATTTTTTAGACGAGATCGACAAAATCATCCTTAAAAATAAATGCTCTAAAATCGGCGTAGAAATCACAGGCGATATCGGCTACGGCGCGCTTTCGGCGCTAGATGCGCATATAGGCGAGATAAAAGCGAGCGGCGGTTTGCCGAGCGATTTTAAATTAGAAATATCCGTCACGTTGCAACCGACCAAAAACGAATATCAAAATTTCGGCGTTATGCAAGCTCAAGACGTGATAAATGCCGCGCTTTTTATCAAGGCAAATCCGCCGTTTAAATCCGCAACAGATATAGACGAGCTGCCCGTGGTCCTAGTCGGCAGTTCGCACGGCGCCTACATAAACGCTTTGGCGGCAAAATTTGCGCCGTGGCTCGTGGACGGCCTCATAGACAACAGCAGCTACGCGAAGCTAAACTGGGAGCTCATAGGCCTAGGCAAGGAGATAGATTATCTCAAATTTCGCGAATACTCCACCGATGTATATTTTCGCAATATCAGCATTTACGTCTTTACCAAAACCATGTGGACGCTGCTAGATAGCTCGTCGCCCTGCTATTTCTCGCAGGCGCGCGAGGATATACGAAACATCCTAGATGTCGCGCATCTAAAAGTCCAAAGCGAGTATCCAAAGCCTATTTGCATCGGCTATCACTGCGCCGCAAACGACCACTGCGCATCGCCCGGAGAAAAAGCGCAGCTCTATGAGGAGCTACGAAAGCTCGGCTTTGACGCGACCTTGCATATGATAAAAGACGAAAGCGAGCTTGACGGTAGATTTCTCAAAAAGCTAACGCACGGCCTGGATATGTCTATCAAGCTTTTGATCGCTAAGGAGCTACCGCCGATGCTAGAAAATATAGCATCCCGCGAGAAGCAAATTTGCAAAAACAAAAGCATAGCCTATCGCTCGGACGAGCTGGAGTATAAATTTTCAGAGGCAAACGGTAAGATAAATTTGGAGATAAAAAGATGATTTTATTTATAAATTTGTATTTTCAAGGGGGTTTGAGCGATAAATTTGAGAAACGATAGAAATTTAAAACGCAAAAAGCCGTGCGACAACTAAAAGCAAATTTATATGAAAATTTAACAAAAAGCTTAAGCCTAATTTACTCTAAACTAAAAAACCGCCTCATCTTGCGCTTCCAGTCGTCTTTTGGTATTTCAGTATCGTTTGGATCGTCGCTCCAGACCTCGTGTTTGTCCTCGAAAAATATCGCGGTCCTTTGAGCTTGCGGCATAAATTTCGTCTTGTCCTCCACGGGGATTTTGTTTGCCCGAAAATACCGCAACAGCTCAAAATAATCATCTCTGCTGTAGCAATTTACCAAAAAGTAATTTCTATTTTTCATCCTGATGACGAAATTTTTACGCAGTAGCCATAGCGGTTCGCCCGATTTTTTGAGTTTATAGATTTTAAACGGCAGCGCAAATATCAAATAAACCAAAAGATATCTTATAAAGTCCTTCGTTTTGTTAAAATGCACGCCGATAGAGGACTTTTTATAGAGCTGATACGGTGTAAAAAAGTGGAACCTGCCGTATCTGCTATCAAGTTCGCTAATAACGCAAAAATAGACCTTTTCTACATCTTTTACGAGGGCGATTTTCTCCTCGCTCTCTACTTTGTTTACGTAGACATACTCTATATGATAAATTTGCTCGCTAGAAAATCTAAAAAAGCTCGGTTTTTGTTTAAAAACTCGCGGCGCGAAAACGTATGTATTGTATAGGCAGAATAATAAAAAAGATGCAGGCAAAGCAATAAGATAAATACGATATAAAAGCCCATAGTCGCTAAAAGCAAATACAAAAACGATAATCGAGTAAAGAATAATATAATATCCCATCAAAAACAGCGCGCCGTAGTCGTTTATGATTATCGGATTTTCGTCGTAGTTTCTCAAATTTTCTCCAAATTTCGCTTCACGCAGTTAAATTTAAAATGGATAACAAAAGGCGAGAGAGCCAAATTTAACTCGGCAAATTTAGACCGGCTCGCCGTAAAACCAAAGCAAATTTAAGCGGCCGCTCCCAAGCCAAAGCCGCTTAAATTTCGGTAAAAAGCAAAATTTAATGCACCGCCGAATTTAGCCTCGGGCTTAAATTTACCCGAAGCAAAGCCAAACTCGCGCGGCGCGCCCCTTTAAATTTACCCGTTTTTCCTAGCAAATTCTTTCATAAACTCAGCCAAAGTCCGCACGTTTTCGACACTCACGGCGTTGTAGATAGACGCTCTGATGCCGCCTACGTGACGGTGCCCTTTTAGGCCCAACATGCCCGCACTTTCGGACTCGGAGATAAAGGCCGCCTCTAGCTCGCGGTTTGCGATGGTAAAGCTAACGTTCATCAGCGAGCGGCTATCTTTTTGCGCGTGGCCTTTGTAAAATCCGCCAGAACCGTCGATCGCACCGTAAAGCAGCGCCGCCTTTTGCTCGTTTATCTCGTTTATCGCAGCTAGACCGCCCTGCTCTTGCACCCAGCCCAGCGTCAAATTTAGCAGATATATGCCAAAGGTCGGCGGCGTGTTGTATAGCGATGCGGCCGACGCGTGCGTGTCGTAGCGAAGCATCGTCGGAGTGCGCTCCATGCAGGCTCGCTCTAGCAGGTCCTTGCGGATGATGACGACGGTTACGCCGCTTGGGCCGGCATTTTTCTGCGCGCCGCCGTATAGCAGCCCCACGTCCGTGAAATCAACCGGACGCGAGAAAAAATCGCTCGATGCGTCAACCACTAGCGGAGCTTTGGAGCGAGGCAGCTCGCGGTACTGCGTGCCGTAGATGGTGTTGTTTGTGCAGACGTAGCCGTATGCGGCGTCGCCATCAAATTTAACCTCAGGGATGCGGTCATAGGAGGTCTCTTTGCTGCTAGCGACCACTTCGTATCTTGCGCCGACGTTTGCGGCCTCTTTGATCGCTTTGCTCGTCCAGACGCCCGTGTCGGCATACTGCGCGACGCCTTTGGCGGCTAAATTTAGCGGTATCATCGCAAACTGCAAATGCGCGCCGCCTTGCAAAAATAGCACGTCAAATTCCTCACCTATGCCGTATAGCTCGCGCGCCTTAGCCATCGCGCCGTAGTGCACCTCTTCAAAAATCTTGCTTCGGTGGCTGATTTCCATTATCGAAAAGCCCTTGCCCTGATAGTCGGTGAGCTCGTTTTGCGCGCGCTCAAGCACGCTAAGAGGCAGAGCCGAAGGGCCCGCGCTAAAATTTAGCTTTCTATTCATCCAAACTCCTTTCAAATTTGAGCTGATTTTAGCGTTATTTGCGTTAAAAAATCATTTCGCGTCGCAAGGTCGGCGGCAAAAGCTCGCAAATTTTACACTTTAAGCTACCTTTTGATACAATTTTTCATATTAAGGAGCGAAATTTGATAGAGATCGAGCGTAAATTTATCCTGCGTGACGCCGCCGTCATAAGCGAGCTAAAGGCCCGCGACATCGGCACCGAGCAAAAAGAAGTGACGCAAATTTACGTCAAAATCACTCCGCTTGAGGAGATTAGATTTCGCGAGGCTTCGGGCGTTTTTACGATCACGCAAAAATCTGGCATCGGTCTAGCGCGCGAGGAAAATGAGAGCGAAACAGACGCCAAAAGCTTTAAAAAAGCCCTAAAAAACGCGGTCGCCGCTCCAATAAAAAAGACGAGATTTCTATTTCGGCTTGACGGCGCCGCTTGCAACGTCGATATTTTTCACGGCGCTTTAGAAGGACTTGTTACTTTTGAGGCCGAGTTTGCTAGCGAGCGCGAGGCGACGGAGTTTAACCCGCCTGAGTTTATCGCCGCGCACATAGCTAGCGAAGTCACGGAAGACGAACGCTATAAAAATAAAAATTTAGCGCTTTTTGGCTTGCCACAAGGCAGTTTTGACGCGCAAAAAAGCATTGAAATTTTACAAAACAGCCCAGAGCTGGAGCTAAATTTACCAAGCTACATCGGCGCGATGGATGCGATGCGGACGGTGTTTTTCCAGATTTTTACGATGCTTAGCAAACACCTAAGTGAATACGCAAGCTCTAGCGACGCCGAGGCGCTACATCAGATCCGCATAAATTTGCGCAAAACGCGCTCTTTGCTTAAAATTTTCACTCCCGTTTTTGACCGAAAAACGGCTTGCTATTTTCTGCTAAATTTTAAAAAACTAGCCGAGCTAACTAACCAAAAACGCGATATAGATGTGTTTTGCGAGTTTTTGCAAAAACAAAAAGGCTTTGAGGCGCTAGCTAGCGAGCTGGAAAATTTAAGCAAAACCCTAGCCAAAAGCGTCCAAGCCGAGCTACAAAGCGACGAAGTGAACGAAATTTTGCGCGACTGGGAGGTATTTTTACGCGAGGGAAGCGACTTTTTTAAAGGCGAGCTAGGAGACGCGCCGATAAAAAAACTCGCCGCAAAATCCATGCGAGCTCAAATTTTACGCCTTAAAAAATCTCTCTCAAATTTGAGCCAAACCACCGAAAACGCACAGTTTCACAAGTGCCGTATCGAGATAAAAAGGCTGAGATACTTAAGCGAAATTTTCGGCGGCGGTTTTGGCTTCCCTGCGGCTAAAAAATGTTTTAAAAAGACCAAAATTTTACAAGAAGTTTTCGGCTCGTTGCAAGACGCCGACGTCTGGCTAGGCCTGCTCGCACACGTAAAAAGCGGCGCCGAGCAAAAGCGCATAGACAAACTCCAAGCTAAAATTTACAAAAAAATCTACGAGCTGAGAAGCGAAATTTTGGACTCAAAGCCTAAAATTTTAAAAAGCCTCACAAAGCTTTCGCACGGCTTAAAAATCTACTATATCTAAAGAGAAAAAAATGGAAAAACAAGAAAAAATAGTTCAGATGTTTAACGACATCGCGCCCACCTACGACCTGGCAAACCGCGTGCTAAGCATGGGCGCGGACGTGAGCTGGCGCAAGATCGCGTGCAAAACGGTATTATCAAATTTCAAAGACTCAAGCGTAAATATCGTAGACATCGCATGCGGCACGGGCGATATGATGGGCTTTTGGCAAAAGACGGCAGGCGAGTTTAACGCAAAAATCGAAAATCTAATCGGCGTCGATCCCTCAAGCGGCATGCTAGCAGTCGCCAAACAAAAATTCCCAGAGTTTAAATTTATCGAGGCGTTAGCGACGCAAACAACGCTTGATAGCGGCTCGATGGACGTGCTAAGTATCAGCTACGGCATCAGAAACGTGGTCGAGCGTGAGGCCGCGCTAAGAGAGTTTAACAGAGTGCTAAAAACGGGCGGATACGTCGTAGTGCTAGAGTTTACCAAACGCAAAAAAAGCGGGCTTTTAGCGGGCGCTCGCGACTTTTATCTAGGTAAAATTTTGCCTAAAATAGGCGGCTTTATCTCCAAAAACCAAGAAGCCTACGAGTACCTGCCAAGCTCGATCGAGGGCTTTTTAGACGCGGCTAGCTTTGCCGATGAGCTTGCTAGCGCTGGCTTTGAGATGCGCCTTTGCAAGAGCTTTTCGATGGATATCTCTACTCTTTTCATCGCGCAAAAGGCCCGTGAGTGCTAAGCGTCAGCGAGCTAAACGAGCAGGCCAAAACGCTGCTTGAGACGACGTTTTCGTACGTCGAGGTAGAGGGCGAGATCTCACGGCTCGTCAAGCACGGCTCTGGCCACTGGTACTTCACGCTAAAAGACGAAAAGGCCGCGATCTCGGCGGTCATTTATAAATTTAACGCCGCCAAGCTCAAATTTGACGTCACGGACGGTATGAAAGTCGCTCTCTACGGCAAAATTTCGCTCTACTCGCCAAGCGGCAGCTATCAGTTTATAGCAACCCTCATACGCCCCAGCGGCGAGGGCGAGCTCGAGCTTGCATTTAAACAGCTAAAATCTCGGCTTGAGAGCGAAGGGCTTTTTGATATCTCGCGCAAAAAACCGCTACCCAAATTTCCGCGCAAGATCGCGCTTATTACCTCAAAAACATCAGCCGCCTTGCAAGACATGCTGCGTATCGCGCACGGACGATGGGCGCTGGCTGAAATCACAGTTTTTGATTCGCTAACGCAAGGCGAAACCGCGCCCGCCTCGCTCATACGCGCGCTAAAAAGAGCCGACGCAAGCGGAGCCGACGCGATCGTGCTGGCGCGAGGAGGCGGCAGCAGAGAGGATCTGTGGTGCTTCAACGACGAAAATCTAGCCCGCGAGATCTACGCGGCGCGCACGCCCGTGATCTCGGCCGTTGGGCACGAGATTGACTACGTGATCAGCGACTTTGCGGCGGACTTTCGCGCTCCGACCCCAAGCGCTGCGATGGCTGCGCTACTGCCCGATGTGGGCGAGCTAATGCAAAGCATAGATAGGCTAAGCGAGGCGGCGGACGCGGCTTTCGTGCGCGTTTGGGAGCGTAAATTTAACGCTCTAGCGATGATGAGAGCGAGATTTTCTCAGGCGAGCCTAACGCAAAAAATCGCTCGCAAAGAGCAAATTTTGCTAAATTTACGGCAAGCTTTAAACGCCGCCGTGCAAACCAAACTGCTCAAATTTGAAAACGCGCTCAAGCTCGCTCGCGCTGCATATGCGCAGCAAGAGTCGTTTTTCGCGCAGATTTCAAATTTCGTCCGAGTGCACAAGGGCGGCAAAACCGTAAATCTAAGCGAGCTAAAACCGGGCGACCGCATCGCGCTAAGCTCGGTAAACGCAACCAAAGAGGCGGAAATTTTATAGCTAAATTTGATACCGCGGACGCAGCGGCTTAAGTTTTTGAGCGGGTTAAAAATTTTTAAGCTAAAAATAGTAAGATAATAACGCAAATCAAAATTTAAAGGAGCGATATGAAAACGAACGTAAAATTTTTACTAGCCGCGTGCGCTGCGATGCTGATAACCGGCTGCGCGACGGAGAGATCGCGCGTAGTCGAAACGCCAAAAGTCCAAACCCTAAACACTAACTATCAAGGACAAAAGATAGCCGTTTCAATCGGCCGCTTTAGCAACCAGTCCTCATACCAAAACGGCGTATTTTCAGACGGTGAGGACAGACTAGGCAACCAAGCCCAGACCATCCTTATCTCAAATTTACAGCAAAGCGGGCGCTTTTCGGTGCTTGACCGCAGCAACATGCACGCCATCAAAGAAGAAAGCGCGCTAAACAAAGAGGCGCAAAACATCAAGGGCGCAAGATACGTCATCACGGGCGACGTGACGGAGTTTGGTCGTAAAACAACTGGCGATCACCAGCTTTTCGGGATACTTGGCAAAGGCAAAACCCAAACCGCCTACGCAAAGGTAAATCTTAACGTCGTGGACGTGAAAAACTCCGAGGTGATCTACTCCACTCAGGGCGCTGGCGAGTATGAGCTCTCAAACCGCGAGGTGCTGGGCTTTGGCGGAAGCGCGGGGTATGATTCGACGCTAAACGGCAAGGTGCTAAGCCTAGCCATCATCGAGGCCGTAAACAACCTAACGCGCGGGCTTGAAAGCGGCGCTTTTAACGCGAAATAAGGATAAATTTTGCGCTTTAAAACTCTAGCCAATTTCGCGCTCGCCTCCGCCGCCGCCCTACTACTCTCGGGCTGCGCGGACGACTCGCCTAGGCAGCTATACTACTGGGACGGCGCCTACACGAGCTCGGTCTACGAGTATCTAACCGAAGAGGGCGACGCGGGCGCGCAGATCGCCGCACTCGAGGAG
>JBHRQF010000009.1:0-13474 GCA_042645325.1 Campylobacter sp.
GCAATACATAATGTAAAATAGAAAAATTGAAACGGCGGATATGACAATTATAGACAAGATACTGCCGTCTATGATATTAAACAAAACGAATAACAAAAAACATGCAAATAAACATCCTAACGACAAAAAAAAGAATTTGTATTTTGATAGCAATACAGAACCTTCTCATCGTCATCAAGCCTGGCGCCTTTAGGCAAATCATAATCACTCAAATTTGAGCCTTTAGTTTTTAAATTTCAGCAGAGTAAATTTGCAAATTTAGCAGAATATAAGACAAATATTCCAGACGCAATAGGCGTAGTTTAAATAAATTTTTCTTACCTGCAAAGGAGCGGACTAGTCGTCCGTGACTACGGCGGGCGTAGAAAAATTTATTCTAAAATCCGCCGTTTATGGGGAATCAAAATCGCCCGCATCAAACCCCAGCTCCAGCGTCCTTATCTCCCCTATCGCATTTCCCGCGATCCCCTTTATCGAGCCAAACATCTCGATCGCGTTATCGCGCACCTTTTCGATCTGTTTTTCGCGGCTCTTCCAGATACGTTTCATCGCGTTTTTCTCGCGCTCCAGCTCCTCGCTCATCGCAGAAAAGCCCTCCACGATAGCCTCGATGCGCATCTTAAACTCGTTGCTAACTAGATACGAGTAGAGCATCTCCATCTTGTTTGAGCGGTTTTGCGCGGAGTTCCTAGCGAAATTTAGCTCCACGACGCCCTGCCTTAGCACGAAACAAAGCGCCTTAAACTCCTCGTAGTTGCACACCCATACGCCTTCAACCAGCCCCATGCGCTCCAGCTCCCGCGGGCGCGCCTCGCTAACTAGCACTCCGACGTCGGCGCCTGAGGCGCGCATATCGGCCTTAAATTTTTCTATCCATTCGTTTGAGAAATTTTTCGTGCGCTTACTCTCGTAGTAAATTTTGCCGCAGTTTTGCGCCTCGCGGGTATTTACGATCTGCATCACGTCCGCGCCGTTTGCCCCCTTTTTGACCTCGTCTATGGTGTCAAATACGAACTTCTCCCGCAGCCACGCCTCTATGGCAAGCTCTTGCGTCTCGCCTTGCAGCTGCTCGCTGCCCTGCTCTATGCGCCTTTGCGCCTCGTTTAGCTGCTTTTTTAGCGCCTCTAGTTGCTCGTCTTTTTGCTTAAATTTTAGCTCGTTTTGCTCGGCCAAAGCCTTGCCTAGCCGCTCTTTTTCCTCGTTTAGGCGTTTGCTTAGCTCGGCCTCGGTTTTAGCCATCAGCGCGCTTTCAAACTCGCTCTTTTCGCGTTTTAGCTTTTCTATCTCAAGCGTCTTTAAATTTAGATCGTTTATCTGCTTTGACTTGGCTTCAAGCTCGGTTTTTAGGGCGTTTACTATGTTTAAATTTTCGCCCTCTAGTTTTGCTTTTATTTCATTTTCTATCTCGGTTTTTTTAGCGTTTAAGGCTGTGGCAAATTTAGCGTCGAATTCTTTTTCTTTCGCGTTTAAAGCGTCCAAATGCGCCTTGTATTCGGCCCTTTTGGTCTCGATCTCTTTATCAAACTCTCGTCTAGCCGCCGCCATTTTTTGCTTCATTTCAAGCTCAAGCTCGGTTTTTAGGGCTAAATTTACATCGACTTCGACGCCGCAGTTACCGCATTTTACGCTACTTTGCATTTACAGCCTCGTTTTCATTTTTTCAAATTCGTCCTGCACGGTGGCCGAGTTTGGCTCGTTGCTCATCTTGTCTATCGCGTCGCCGTAAAGGCTGGTTAGATAAATCACGACGCAAGAAACCGCAAAGCCCGGCAATATCTCGTAAACGTAAGAATTTAGCCCGAGCGCTATCCATGCGATCACCGTCGCTCCGCCCGTTATCATGCCTAGAAGCGCCGCTAGCGCGCTCATCCTACGCCAATAAAGGCTAAAAAGCAACACCGGCCCAAAGCTCGCTCCAAAGCCCGCCCACGCGTAGCCCACGACATTTAGTACGCTTTCGTTAAAGCTAAAAGCAAGCGCGGTAGCAACTAGCGCGACGGCCACGACGGCGTATCTGCCCGCGGCGACCTGAGCTTTTTGCGAAATTTCTTTTTTATAAAAGGCAAACACAAAATCCTGCGTCACCGAGCTTGCGCTAACCAAAAGCTGGCTAGAGATCGTGCTCATGATAGCCGAAAGCACGGCTGAGATAATGATACCCACGAAAAACGGATGAAAAAGCGTCTCGCCAAGCTGCAAAAAGACCTTCTCAGGATCTGCTAGAGGCAAATTTAACTCACTGTAATACACAAAGCCAATCAGTCCGCTCATCATCGCTCCGGCAAGTCCTATCGCCATCCAGCCGATACCGATGCGGCGCGCCTGGGCTAGCTCTTTTGAGCTTCGTATCGCCATAAATCTAACTATGATGTGCGGCTGCCCGAAATATCCAAGCCCCCACGCTATGAGTCCTAAGATACTTAAAAAAGTCTGGTCGTAAAAGACGTTTAGGTGGTTTTTGCCGTATTTTGCCACCTCGTTCCAAAAGGTAGCGCCGTCCGGCAAATTTAGATTACAAAACGCTACTACCGGCACGGCGACGAGCACCAAAAACATCAGCATACCCTGAAACGCGTCCGTGATACAAACCGCGCGAAAACCGCCGAAAAACGTGTAAAAAACAACGATGGCCAGCGTAAAAATCGCGCCGAATTTAAAATCCAGTCCAAAAAAGCTCTCAAAGCTCTTACCGCCCGCGATTATCCCGCTGCTCACATATAGCGTGAAAAATATCAAAATCAAAAGACCAGAGACTATACGTAAAATTTTAGTCTCGTCCTTAAAGCGGTTTTGTAAGAAATCCGGAATCGTGATGCTATCGCTAGCAACCTCGGTATAGACGCGTAAACGCTTAGCTAAAAACAGGTAGTTGCAATATGCGCCTATAACGAGCCCCAAAACCATCCAAATCGTAGCAAGCCCAGTGGCATATAGCGCGCCCGGCACGCCAAGCAGCATCCAGCCGCTCATGTCGCTAGCTCCGGCGCTTAGCGCGGTTACGATCGGCCCTAGGCGGCGATTATCGAGCAGATATTCGCCCATATTGGCGTTTTTGTTATAAGAGTATCGCCCCACGAAAAGTAAAAATCCAAAATACAGCGCGATGGCGATATAGCGTGCATAGTCCATTAAATTTCCCTCGGTTTTTTAAATTTAAGTTACGATAATATGATAAATTTGTTTAAAAGATAATTTTTTCGCGTAAAAAAGGTTAAATTTATATTTTTTTTCGTATTATTAATCCTCATTACACTTTTAAGGTTTAAGAAATGCTAAACGAAAAATTTTTCAGGGCGCTGTTTTTCGTCCTCATCGTCTCCGCGGGCGTTTATTATTTTTATCCGACGGAGTTAAACGAGGCGCAACGTCTAGCTTACCTTAAAAGCTACGGCGTGACGCTGGGACTCACCATCGGCGGCACGGCTATAGGCGTGACTTTGGGCTTTATTTTGGCGTTTTTAAAGTTTTTAAATATCAAAATTTTAAGCTTTCTCATCGACGAATACGTAGATATCCTGCGCGGAACGCCGATTATTTTGCAGCTTCTTATATTTTCGGTCGTGATTTTTGCGACCTGGAGCGATAACTTTTACGTCGCTTTGATCGCGCTTGGGCTAAACAGCTCCGCATACGTCGCAGAGATCGTGCGTAGCGGCATAAATAGCGTCGATAAAGGGCAAATGGAAGCCGCAAGGGCAATGGGTCTAAACTACTACGTCTCGATGCGAGAGGTAGTGTTCCCGCAGGCGACCAAAAACATCTTACCTGCGCTTGCGAACGAATTTATCTCGCTATTTAAAGAGACGTCAGTCGTAGGCTACATCAGCGTCATCGATATCACGATGCAAAGCAAGAGCCTGCAAGCGGTGTTTTATAGCCCAGAGCCCGTCATTTTCACGGGCATAGTTTACTACGTCAGCGTGAAGTTCTTTACGTTTTTGGTTAAAATTTTAGAGAGGAGGCTAAATCGCCATGATTGAGATTAGAAATTTGAGTAAAAATTACGGCGATTTGCGCGTCCTAGACGACATCAGCGTAGATATCAAGCAAGGCGAAATCATCGCTATCATAGGTCCTAGCGGCGGCGGAAAAAGTACCTTTTTGCGCTGCATAAACCGCTTAGAAGAGCCAAGCGGCGGGCACATCAAGATAAACGGCGAAGATATCACCGACAAAAAAACGGACATAAATAAAATCCGTCAAAAAGTGAGCATGGTTTTTCAGCACTTTAACCTTTTTGCAAATAAAAACGTCTTGCAAAATTTAACCCTAGCTCCGATAAAAGCGGGGATTTTGGATAAAGAAAGCGCGGAAAAAAGAGCCGACGAGCTACTAAAAAGCGTAGGGCTAAGCGATAAAAAATACGCCTTCCCGCACAAGCTCTCGGGCGGTCAAAAACAGCGTATAGCAATCGCTAGAAGCCTTGCGATGAATCCCGAGGTCATACTCTTTGACGAGCCTACCAGCGCGCTAGATCCCGAGATGATCGGCGAAGTGCTAGACATCATGAAGGACGTTGCTGCAAAGGGTATCACGATGCTAGTAGTCACGCACGAGATGGGCTTTGCTAAAAACGTGGCAAATAGGATATTTTTCATGCACGGCGGTAAAATAGCCGTGGACGACACGCCTAAAAACGTATTTGAAAACCCTAACAATCAGCGTTTGCAGGATTTTCTAGGTAAAATTTTAAACCACTAAAAGGAGGTCAAAATGTCACAAAACATCGTTGCGGCCTTGTCCGCCGGCAAATTTAAAAAACTTTTCGTTTTCGTAGCCGCCGCTTTGATGCTTTCAGGCTGCGGTCAAAGCTCGAATGAAAAAGCAAGCAAAGACGCCGCAGTAAAAAACGAGGCAACCTCCGTAGCGGTACAACAAACGATAAGAGTAGGCTCGAGCGCGGACTATCCACCGTTTGAGTATATCGACGAGCACAACAAGATCGTAGGCTTTGAAATCGATATGATAGAAGCCGTCGGCAAGAAAATCGGCGTCAAATTTGATGTGCAAAACATGAGCTTTGACGGGCTGATCCCCGCTCTAAAAACAGGCAAGATAGACGCCGCGCTAAGCGGCATGAGCGCGACCGAGGAGAGAAGAAAATCTGTTGATTTTACGAAGCCTTATTATTTTTCGGATAATCTTTTCATCCGCAAAAAAGGAGCCGACGTAAATGCGACCAATATGCACCTCAAAAAAATAAGCGCGCAAATAGGCACATTGCAAGAGAGCGCGGCTAAATCCATCTGCGGCGACCTAGCCGTGCCTGCAGAGACCGTAGCGGCTGCGATTTTGTCGCTAAAAGCGGGTAAAATCGATGTCGTGCTAACAGATAGCCCGATCGGCTACGAGTACCTAAAGCAAAACTCCGATTTGGAGGAGTTTTTAAAGCTCCCTGACGGAACCGAGGGCTTTGCGGTCGCGTTTAATAAAGGCAAACACCTAGAGCTAATCGGCAAGATAGACGCCGCAATAGAGGAGCTCAAAAAGAGCGGCGAATTTGACAAGATGATGGAAAAATACGGCCTGAAGTAAATTTACGAGCCCGCACCAAAACGCGGGCTTAAATTTAAAACCAAATTTAAAGGAGAGAAAATGAAAAAGATTTTTGCGCTGCTTTTAGCGGCTCTAGCTACGCTTGGCGCTGCCGAGCTAAAGATCGGTACCGCCGCCAACTATCCGCCGTTTGAGTACGTGGACGAGCAAAACAAGATCACCGGCTTTGACATGGATCTAGTAGCCGAGCTCGCTAAACGCGCGGGTTTTGAGTACAAGATCGTAAATATGAGCTTTGACGGCCTAATCCCAGCTCTAAAAACCGGCAAGATCGACGCCGTAGCAAGCGCGATGAGCGCAACCGACGATAGACGAAAGTCGGTTGATTTCACGCAGGCTTACTATGCGACCGAAAACATCTACCTGCGCACTAAAGGCAACGACGCTATCGCGAGCAAAGACGCCTTAAACGGCAAAAGAGTAGGCGTGCAACAAGGCACCGTCCAAGAGATCGCCGCTAACGCTATCGCAGGTGCTAAAGTCGTGCCTGCCGAGGATCCGGTTCCGCTAATCATGGGACTAAAAAAAGGCAAGGTAGACGCGGTCGTGCTTGATAGCTCGATCGGTTACGGCTTTTTAAAGAAAAATCCCGAGCTTGAGGAATTTTACAAAGAAAACGACGGTAGCGAGGGCTTTTCTATGGCGTTTGACAAAGGCAAGCAAGCAGATCTAATCGCTAAAATAAACGCCGCGCTTGAAGAGATGAAAAAAGACGGCAGTTACGACAAACTGCTAGAAAAATACGATCTGAAATAATGAAAAAAAGCGCATTTTTTACTCTGCTTAAATTTTGCGCTTTAGCCTTGCTGTCGGTAAATTCGCTCGCCCAGTTTACCGACATGCAAATCACCCAAACGACCAAATCCAAACGCGAAAAAGTCGTCAAAGAAGTCCTTTTTCTAGAAAAAATTTTAGACTACAATACCTTTGTCTTTAGGCTAAACGCCGCGGTGATCGCCCCTTGCAAGCTTGCAAATGTCAAATTTTATAATGGCGCAAAATGCATAAAAGATAAAAAAGAGCTGGAAAATTTCACCAAATCCTACGACAAAGAGATAAAAAAGATATTTCGTCCCGAGCGCAACTACTACGTACTCACGCTAAAAAATCTAGGCGATAGATGGCTGTGCGAGGTAAGCGACGAAAGCAGAATCCTAAACAAAACCCTGGTTAAAAACGGCCTTGCCGCGCCTACTAGCAAAGAGTACCAAAAAATCGAAGTCAAAGAGGACTGGGTAAAGAAAAATCACGCGGAAATTTACGAGTGCCTAACCGGTAAAAAGCTAGAAGACGAAAAAGCAAAGAAAAAGCCGAAAAAAGCCGAAAATAATGCCACCAAAAACGTTCAAACCGAGCAAAATCCTGCAAGCGAGCAGCCTAAACAAACGCAGCCGCAAACTCCGCCGATGCCGATGGAGTCGCAAGGAAACGGCCCCGTAAATTTAAAGAAACTCGGAGTCGAGTTTGGCAAGGATTTTGGCGACAAATAAATTCGCCCGAAGATAAATTTAACAAAAACCGATCAAGGCAAAATAATGAAAAATCCTAAAAAAAATATCCTAATCATCGCAGGCAGCGATAGCGTCGGAGGTGCAGGCATACAAGCCGACATAAAAACCTGCGAGGCCTACGGCTGCTATAGCGCGACTGCGATCACGGCTCTAACGGCGCAAAACACAAGCGGCGTGAGCGCGGTAATGCCGGTAACGCCAGAGTTTTTAAACGCGCAACTAGAAGCAGTCTGTGCCGAGCTAAAATTTGACGCCGTAAAGATCGGCATGCTCTTTAACGAACAGCTCATAGCCTGCGTCAAAGCCTGGCTAGAGCAAAACCCGGACGTGAGCCCCGTAATAGACCCCGTCTGCGTGGCGAAATCAGGTGCAAAGCTACTGCAAGATGACGCCATAAACGCGTTAAAGGAGCTTTTAAGCCTAGCTCGCGTCGCGACGCCGAATTTAGACGAAGCGCGCATTTTGGGCTTAAATTTTGACGACGAGCGGTTAAATTTAGGCGCGGATCTACCCTGCGACATCGTACTAAAACGCACGCAAACTAGCGAGATTTGCGAGGACACGCTTTATAAAAAAAGCGGCGAGATAGTTAAATTCGGCGAGCCGCTAGAGCGTCCTACGATCATGCACGGCGCGGGCTGCAGCTTCGCCACGGCTATCGCATGCGCCCTAGCTTGCGGGACAGACGAGGTAACGGCGATCAAGCGCGCAAAAGCCTTCGTCGCAAACGCAATCAAAAACGCTCACGGCTCAAATTTCGGCGCGCGACTGCTAGATCACAAAGCTGCCGGCGCAAACCGTGGCTAAAATTTACGCTATCACGGACGACGTCCTAACGCCCGAAAGCAGCGTGCTAGCGCAGGCCAGGGAGCTGCTAGAGTGCGGAGTGAAGCTTTTGCAGTACCGCACTAAAATCGAGCCAAAAAACGAGCGCGTAGCTGTTGCGCTAAAAGAGCTTTGCGAGCGTTACGGCGCGAGATTTATCGTAAACGACGATGTCAAATTCGCCGCCAAAATAGGCGCAAACGCCGTGCACATCGGCAAAGATGACGGCGGAGTAAAAGCCGCTCGCAAGATCCTAGGCAAGGACGCTTTCATCGGCGTTAGCTGCTATGACGATCTAAATTTAGCCCTCAAAGCGCAGGATGAGGGCGCTTCTTACGCGGCATTTGGCGCACTGTTTGCGAGCCCGACCAAACCAAACGCCCCGCTTTGCAAATTTGAAACTATAATGCGCGCAAAAGAAATTTTACGTATCCCGGTTTGCGTGATCGGCGGCATAAACGCGGCAAATATCGCGCAAATCGCTGCGCTAAATCCAGACTATGTCGCCGTTATCTCAGCGCTTTATCGCCCCGCATCCATCAAAGAAAACCTACGGAATTTGCAAGCGTTTTTATAAAAATGCGCTAAAACTAAGTCAAATTTGCGTTATTAGTCCGCGTAATACTCCGCTCAAATTTAAGCCGAATTTGATAAAATTTGCTTGATTAAAAAGGAGAAAAAATGAAAACTCTAATCATCTTAGCCCACCCGGGCATCCAAAACTCGGTCATAAACAAACGCCTACTGCAAGAAGCTCTCAAAGAGCCGCAGCGCTTTAGCGTTCATGATTTGACGCAGGTTTACGGGAGCGGCGATATCGATGCCGCGCACGAGCAAGAGCTCATCAGAGCCCACGACGCCCTCGTTTTGCAGTTTCCGCTTCATAACTTCTCCTGCCCTCCGATTTTAAAATCATGGATCGACGCGGTGATGACGCACGGTTTTGCCTATGGGCGCGGCTCGGACGGTATCGCGGGCCGCAAGGTGGCGCTAGCCGTGACCGCAGGCATCAAAAAGAGCGACTACTGCCCGCAAGGACGCTATCATTTTAGCCTGCGCGAGGTTCTTACGCCGTTTGAGCTTGCATTTAAATACTATTTTCGCGCCGACTACCGCGACTTTTTCGCATTTTACGGCGCCGAGGAGACCCCGGGCGTGGACTACGTATCAAGCCAGGGCGATTTAGAGCGCGGAGCTAGAGAATACGCGGAGTTTTTGCGAAATTTAGGCTAAATTTGACGGTCGCAGTTAGTCTTGCTACGCGTAAATTTGCCTCGCTATAAATCACGGAGACCGCGCTAAATTTAAGCTTTATCGCCGTTATTTACGCGATTTAGCGCTCGGCAAAATTTGTAAGCGTTTTTGTAAGGCTTAAAATTTGACGAGTCCGCTTACGCTACTCAAATTTTAAGCCGAATTTGAGCGTCAAATTTATGGCGAACGGGCTCAAATTTGAAGTTTCCGTGCCAAATTTGCTAAGCCTCGCCGAAGGCTAATCTTTTTTATAAAACACGTTAAATCCAAATCCACCGAGCAAGATTATCAAGCCGGCAATCCCCGCAAAAGGCGAAAACCAAAAATCCATCGTCCCCGAATAGAGCAAAACAAGTCCCGCGCAAAGGCTGATCGCGATATCCGCGATAAAACTAACGCCCCTCTCAAAAAAGCCTTGCGATTTTTTCGCCGTCAGATTTTTACTGAGATTTCGTATTTCTAAAACCTTGAAATTTTCGTATTTCACGCTCGCTTCGTCGCCGTTTACTAGCTCCAGGGCGAGCTTTTTAGGGCTGCTACCCCATAAAAACGTATCGCCGACCGTGACGCTAAAATAATTTTTCTCTTTCGTCTCAAAAATCCTTAGGTTTCGCACCATACCGCTAACCTCGCCGCTAGACTTGGGCTCTTTTGCGGCGTCTAGCATCAACCTAACGCGTAAGCCCAAAGACGCCTCGCGGTGATATTTAAACCAAGCAAAGGCAAGAGAGCCAAAACCAAAAACAAGCAGCAAAGTGCTAAAAAGCGGCTGCCCTCCGTCAAAGCCCGAGAAAATCGCCCAAACGCCGGCCGCGGCAAACAACAAAAACAGCACAAAAAATAGAGCCGCAAAAAAGGAGCTAGGCTCGTAGGCGTACCAGGCCGCGGAGTTTAAAGAGCGGTTTTTTAGCCCCAAAACCCGCCCCTTTTTATCGCAAACGACCAGCGTCTCGTCGCCGTCGTTTAGCGGCAAAAGCGGACTTTGCAGCGAGCGGATGTTTAAAATTTGACCATCCAAGCTAAAGCTATAATCAAACCCGCTTTTGTCTTTATAGACGCACTCAAGCGAACCCGCACGGCCGCCGAGCAGTTTTAAATCATTTTGCGTTATCATCAAAAAGATCCCCTTAAATTTGATGCCATTTTATAAATCCATCTCATTTAAAATTTTCTTAAAGCTAGATATGCCTCAACCGTGCCGCTTAAGCTTTTGTTTTCGCTCCAGTATATGTGCAAAAAGGGTAGCGATAAAAATAAGCAAACAACAAAGGCAAACAAGGCTGCCATGCCTGCAAATTCGGACAAATACTTGCTTAAATAAATTATAGGTATCGCAAAAATCGCGCCTAAAATTTTACCCGGAACGATATCAAAGATCGCCGCCCAAGATAGTATAAAGTGCGCGCGCCAAGCGTAGTTTTTGAGCCACTTGCCCGAGGTTAAATTTTTAAAATTCCAAACCTCGTTTTGCTCGTCGTAGGCTACGGCTAGGCGGTCGTTTTCGCGCGGCACGAGGCGATCTTTAGAAATTTTGGCGTTAAATTTCGAGCCCGCGATCTCAAAAGCGCACTCGTCCGTCGCCGCATTCCATCTCACGTTTTTTACCTCGCCCGCTAAGACCTGAAACTCGCGCGAATCTCGCATCTAAATTTTCTCCAAAGTTTTTGTAAATTCGTAAAAATTAACGCCGCACAAATTTGAGCGGGGCAAAACCCGCGCGGGCGCGTAAATTTGACCGCATGCGCAAAAAAGCGCAAGCAAAGACTTTAAGCCTGACGAGCTAATTTGAGCGCTAGAAGAATTTAGCAAATTTACGCCGTAAAGATAGCCGTAAAGCCCGCCGGGCAAAAGCTCGCAAGCCGCAAAATGCCGCCGGAAGCGAGCCAAATTTGCCCGTAAAAAGCAGTCAAATTTGGGCAAAAACAAATTATGCACCGCTCGATAAATTTACCCAAAAATCGACCCAAATTTAAGCCTAGCAATCGCCGACTCAAATTTGAGCCGAGTAATCTAAATTTACATGAAACGCGAAGCCGCCCGCAAAAAGACAAAAGCGCGGACGGTCAAATTTGACGGATCGCCTGACCGAAAAAAGCAAATTTACGCCGTAAAAGCCCGCAAATTTACCGCGCCGCTAGTCCTTCCAGCTCCTTTGCTAGCGCATTTACTTTCGAGTCGTCCATACCGTTGCGTTCGACGTCGCTCACGACGATATCCTCCCACGTCTTGGCAAACTCAGTCTGCGATAGTCCCAGGCCGCCCTCGCCCTTTGGCAGCATACCGCTGATCACCAGCGCGCGGAAGCACACGTGGCGGTCGCCCTTGTAGGCTTTGCACTGCTCTAGCGAGTTTTTAAACTCGGCCCCTAGGTGCTGCGTGACCTTGTCGTCCGGGTACTTTTCCGCCGCGCGAGCTATGTCAAGTGCGGCTTCGTAATACTCCGATATGGCCTTAAACTCGCCGTTTTTAGCGGCGTACCCTAGTAGTTCGCCCGCTCTTTTGCTATCTCTTGGCGTGCCTAGACCCGTAACATAGAGCAGCCCCAGATCCCCGCAGGCGTCTCTTAGACCCTCGTCGCAGTATTTTTTGCGAAGCTCGAATTCCTCTTTAAATTTACCGCTTTCAAAGTAGTTGTTCGCGCCCGCGACGGAGTTGTACTCGCGCAGCACCTTTGCGTACTGCTCGGGGCTAAACGGCTTTGCCTGCGCGCAAACGGCGCAAAGGGCAAACAAGGCCGCGGCTAAAATTTTATTCATTTCTTATCCTTTTTGGTTTTAAATTTTTTGATAGTTTTTTTGATAGCCTTTAGTAGATAGGCGACGTCTTTTTGCGTGTGCGAGTAGTGCAGGCTCACGCGCACCCAACCGGGCTTTTGATCAAATTTCTGATCGTCTTTTAGTCCGAGCAGATCGTGTCCGTACGGGCCGGCGCACGCACACCCCGCGCGTGTCTGCACGCCGTAGTCCTCGCTCAGCGCCTCGGCGAAATCATATGGCGAAACGCCTTTTACGTTAAACGCGAAAATCGGCAGTCTGGGCACTGCGCGCGGAAAATAGCTCACGACCTCTGGGATCTTATCCAGCCCCTCGCAAAACTGCTTTGCAAGCTCATCCTCGCGGCTTTTTATGACGTCTAGGCCGACCTCGTTTCGCAGTCTGTATGCTAGCGAGGCTCTAATTAGCCCCATCACGTGCTGGGTGCCGCCCTCCTCGGTGCGCTCGACGCTTGGCGCGAAAAAGTGCGAGCTGCGGCTCACGTAGCTAACCGTCCCGCCCGCGGCGAAGGTCGGTTTGTCTGATTTTACGAGTTCTTTTCTTATCGCGAGCAGTCCGCAGCTGCCCACGCCTCCTAAAAGCTTATGCGGCGAGAGAAATAGTGCGTCGAAGTAGTCGGCGTCGAGGTTGTCGTGCGAGCTAAAACTAGCCGCGTCAAAGGCCACGGTCGCGCCGTATCGCTTCATCATCACGTAGATTTTTTTGTAGTCGCTGATTATCCCCGTGACGTTTGAGGCCGCGCTAAAACAGCCGATGATCTCGCGCTTTGAGTTGATTTTGAGCAGTTGATCTAGCCTGCCGAAATTTATCTCCCCGCTCTTGCTTAGCGGTATGCGCACGACCTCGCACAGCCCCTCGCGCAGGCTGACTTCGTTTGAGTGGTGCTCGTAGGGCGAGACGATTACGAGGGGCAAATTTGTGCCCTTTAGACTCTCCTCGCCCAGGCGGTTCGCGCTCATAGGCGGCAGGTAAAGTCCCATGATTTCCTGAAATTTCTTTATCGCTCCGGTCGCGCCGCAGCCTGCCGAGATCAGATAAAATCGCTCGTCAAGCCCCAGCGCGTCTTTTAAGCTTTGCCTTGCTTTTTCGTAGCGTTTTTGCGTCTTTAGCGCGTTTGAGGCGCTTTCAGAGTGCGTGTTGGCGTAGGTTTTTAGGTATTTTGCGATCTTACGCTCGATAGGCGCATAGGCTAGACCCGAGGCCGTATAGTCAAAGTAGCGCACGCCTTTTTTTAAAATAATATTTTTTCTGATTTCGTCGATGCTAACCAAAATTTTTCCTTATAAAAAAAGAGATTATAACCAAAGTTGTGCTAAAATGGGCTAAAAAGGAGCAAAAATCTACGCCTTAAAATCAAGCTACGCGCGCTTTAAGCACCTTGATATCCTGCAGCTTATTTACTTTCATCTAGTCTTTGATGCGCTAAAATTTGAGGCGAATTATTACGATATTTTCGAGGCGATCGAAAAGGAAATTTTAGATAATAAGTTACCAGATTTACTGCTTGAGCTCAATACGGTTATAGCGCAAGGTTTTGATGGTAATCACTTTATA